>JAOFNL010000035.1 GCA_028041985.1 Psychromonas sp.
CATTCAGTCTCGTTTTAAATTTACGATGCAGTTTTTCCTCGTCCCCATGGTCTCAGTGGGGATGCGTATTGGTTGGGTAATTAATCTGCTTTGAAGTTTGCTTCGTCTTCGCTCATTGGTGCAGTTTGATATTTATTTGCAGTGTTTTCGCCCTGTCGGCGACTTTACTTTTTCTTGGTCAGAAGAAAAAGTAAGCAAAAAGACTGACACCGAATCGCTTTCTTATCCAATCAATGCACTCCTTTCTAATCGCACCAGTTCATACGGCGCGTCCATGCGCCGAATGAACTTACAGCAAACGTCCTGTTTGCTGTTGCTGAAAGGAATCCATCGATTGGGAAAGCTCAATGGTGGGAATGCTCCAGCATATTGAGCAAGGTTTTATGATTAACTCTTTGATATTATTTAGTTAACTAAATGGCTGTCCAAGACTAATACGGCTGTCCAAGACTAATACGAGGATGAATCCTGCGCCCCAATGATACTCGATGTGGCTACAACTCCCTCACCGTTGATCTTTACCAAACAATTTATTCATTTTAATAAAACCAAACAGGATGCTTGGATTCGTTGAGGCTAGCGCAGGAATGCACGTCGGTAACGGTACGTTCAAAATGAAAATAGGTTAAATATGGAACATCCAAACGTTGATATCAATAATATCAGAGACTTAACCATCATAAAAAATTAAGAATATTTACCACCATTTAATAATTTTTCATTTAAGTATTTAGAAATCATTATCACTATTCGTGTCTAAAAGGCTTAACTTGCTGTTTATAATGGGAGAGCTTATCATTCATACCATTAACTTATATTTATCGTGTTTTGATTACCATCGCAATCACCTTCATAATTTACAGTACTCATGCTTATAAACAGGAATTAGAATGAAAAAACAGACGCGCTTATGTACCTCATTGCTTGCACTAACATTTATATTATCAGGCTGCGAATCAATGTATTACTCCGCAATGGAAAAGGTCGGAGTTCACAAGCGTGATATTCTTATTGATCGGGTAGAAGAAACAAAAGACTCACAGCAAGAATCACAAGAAGAGTTTCAATCTGCACTTGAACGGGTAACAGCTCTGATCGACTTTAAAGGCGGTGATTTACAAGATACTTACAATGCATTGAATGATGATTACCAGTCAAGTCTAGAGGCAGCAAACGAAGTATCAAAAAACATCGATAAAGTAGAAGAGGTTGCCGAAGCATTATTTGAAGAATGGAGCGAAGAACTTGAACAATATAAAAGCGCATCTTTAAAACGCCAAAGCAGCGAAAAACTTGTAAATACAAAGCGTCAATTTAGTGCGTTGTTACGCTCTATGCGCAACGCTGAAAGCAAAATGGAGCCAGTATTATCTTCTTTAAACGATAATGTTTTGTACTTAAAACACAATTTAAATGCTCAAGCAGTATCAGAAATCAAAGGTGAATTCACTAATCTTAAGCGCGATATTCAACAACTAATGAATGACATGAATAAATCAATTGCAGAATCAAACAAATTTATCGCTCAAATGAATAGCGTCAACTGATCATTGATGCCGTTTAATAACAATATGTTAGAAAAATTCTTTATAAAAATATTAAAAAGTGAAAATATAGCCAGTCACCACCTCATTAAATTTTCCATTTTGCATAATGAATATTGGCTTTTCTTTAACGAAATTACTGGGTGCCCAAACATTACTACTAACAACGAATATGTTTGCTTCACAGCTTGCCCACTAGGTCGTTAGTTTAAAACCAACCCTGTGCTACAACCTTTGATAAGGATGAGCGGCTACTAAATGACCATCATGTTGACCTTGATTTGGAGTCTAAGCTAACGAGTGGACAAAACACCTTAAAAGGCAGCCGGTACTGATACGCCTTATCGCCCCCAAGTCACCACACTGCCATCTTCTTTTATCGCGGCAAAAGCAGAGCTAGTCGAAGAAATACTGGTTATATTTTCCAGCGTGACTCCAGTACTATCACCACCATGAATAACACTCCCCCAAACTACGACACTGCCATCATTTTTTAATGCTGCAAAAGCATAATTGTTAACGTAAATAACACTTATATTTTCAAGTACCACATCAGTACTATTACCACCGTAATATTCACCTCCCCACGTGACGACAGTACCATCGTTTTTTAAGGCTGCAAAAGCATGGTCAGTCGAATAAATAGCTTGTATATTTTCTAATACAACCTCAGAGCTATCACCACCTGAAGATTGATCTCCCCATGTAACCACGGAGCCATCGTTTTTTAACGCGGCAAAAGCTCTCTCTGTGGAGAATACCGTTTTTACATTCTCTAGCGCGACCTTGGAACTATCACCACCATCATCTTCATGCCCCCAAGTGATGACATTGCCATTCGCTTTTAAAGCTGCAAAGGCCCTTTCGGTAGAGTAAATCGAACTTATACTTTCAAGTACCACATTACTACTATCACCACCGTCATATTCATCTCCCCAAGTTACTACGCTACCATCTGTTTTTAATGCAGCAAAAGCAGAGTCGTTAGCGTAAATAGTACTTACACTCTCCAACACAACGGCAGAACTATCGCCACCAGCATATTCATTCCCCCAAGTGATGACACTACCATCAGTTTTTAAAGCTGCAAATGCATGGATAGTTGAATAAATGGTTTGTACATTGTCCACAGCAACATCCAAAGCATCAAAATACAAAGAACCATTCCCCCCCCATACAAGAACACTGCCATCGGTTTTCAATGCAGCAAAAGCATCCTGAGTAGAAGCAGCAATAGTACTGACATTTTCGAGCACTACGTCAGAGCTATCTCCGCCAGAGCGCGAATTTCCCCAAGTTACTACGCCACCATCATTTTTTAACGCAGCAAAAGCATTATATGTTGCGAAAATTTTGTCTACGTTTTCTAATTGAACCCCTGAACTATCTCCACCTGCATCTGCACTTCCCCAAGTGACCACAGAACCATCATCTTTTACTGCAGCAAAAGCGCTATAAGTAGAGTAGATAGACTCGATATTATTAAGTTCAACACCACGGCTATCACCACCATTAGAGGTGTATCCCCAGACCACGAAACTGCCATCATTTTTTATTGCCGTAAAATTGTTATAGCCGGCATATATACGAGTAACATTTTCAAGATCAACAGAACTACTATCACCACCATAACGGCTATCGCCCCAAGTAACTACTGACCCATCTTCTTTCAATGCAGCAAACGCAGTATTGGTTGAATAGATAGTCTTAACGTTCTCAAGCGAAACTTCAGCACTATCACCGCCCTCATATCCCCAAGTAACTACTGACCCATCTTCTTTTAATGCAGCAAACGCAGACTCAGTATTGTAAATATTAACAACGTTTTCTAATACAAGATGGGAGCTGTCACCACCGTGATATTCATACCCCCAGGTCACAACAGAACCATCTTTTTTTTTAGTGCTGCAAAAGCGTTATCAGTACTATAAATCTTTTCAACATTTTCCAAACTAAGACCTGAACTATCGCCGCCAGTATTTTTATTACCCCAAGTCACCACTGAACCGTCTTCTTTGATCCCAGCAAAAGAGGTACTATTTGTATAAACTTTATCAACATTAATAACATCGACACTTTCAATTTTATTAAACATGGCAACATCTGAATCTCCATACCAATAATAGTCAGAAACAGCGCCCCATACTTGAACTGAGCCATCATCCATTATCGCTGAAAAAGCATAATCACTGGCAAAAATGCTTTCTACTTTTTCCAAAATGACACTTGAGCTATCACCACCAAAATCTTGATTTCCCCACGTCACCACGGTTCCATCGTTTTTTAAAGCGGCAAACGCACTACCAGTAAAATAGATACTTTCTACATTTTCCAGATTAATATCAGAGCTCGCATTATTAAAATCTTCACTTCCCCAAGTCACGACAGTACCATCACCTTTTAAGGCAGCAAAAGCACCACCAATAGAATAAATACATAAAATATTTTCTAATACAACGTTAGTGCTATCACCACCTGTATCTGCACTTCCCCAAGTCACGACAGTACCATCGCCTTTTAAGGCAGCGAAACTCGCCCAAGTGGAGGCAATAGTTTCTACATTATCAAGTACATCACTTGCAATATATCCACCAAAAGCCTTATGCCCAGATAACTCTACCGTACCGTCATTTTTTAAAATCGCAGAAGCATAATTAGTTGAATAAACCGCTTTCACTCCAACTGCTTGAGTTGCTGTTGTTTCACTGTCACTCGAATTACAAGCGGTTAAGCTAAAGAAAATTGTCAATATTAGGGCGATAGATCTATACATCATGAGTCATTAATCTCGTTGGTCAATAAAAGGGGGAATTAGTTTTATACTTAAAATTATATATAAAACAACAGCTTTAAATCTGCATTGATTCATATAAATATGATATTAACACTAACGTTCATGTTGGGTAGGGATCTGTTCAAAAAATGGAGTACGGGTACTTGTTTAATACTTGCAGTAAGTTTTTTAATTTTTTTTCAACAACATGAGATCTCCAAAAATCGAAAGCTCTCTAGCAAGTTAAGGCTAATACGCGACTCGGTTTCGGCCATTATTTTTAGCGACATAAAGATTATCATCGGCTTGAGCAAACAGTGAATCAGTTGATTGTCCGCAGTCACTATAATTTGAAACGCCAAAGCTACAGGTAATATCTCTTGCTAAGAAGAAAGCATCAAACTCTTCACTTTCTTGTGGTTGGATTTGTGATTTTTCAATATCAAAGGCCGTCACTTGGTTCAAACCATAGTGCCCTAAATGTAACCTATCTGCGACCGTGTTACGAACCCGATCCGCAACACGAACAGCTTCATCTAAATTACTGTTCGGTAATAATATAAGAAACTCTTCGCCACCAAAACGATAAGCGTAATCGGTAGGGCGAATACTTTCTCGAATTAACTTTCCAAATAATGCCAAAGTATCATCGCCGATACTGTGCCCAAAATTATCATTCACTTCTTTAAACTTATCTAAATCGCACATCACTAAAGAAAAGTTTGAGATTTCATCAAGATACATTTGGTTTTCAAGGCTGGCTAACTTGCGTTGTAAATATTCTTTTTTACGCAAACCTGTCATTTCATCAATGGATAGACTGTGGATAGCATTGAGATTTTTAGCTGCGAGATCAAAGCGACCATCAGCCATATGCTGGTTATGTGAGTCGATAAAATCGTAGTTCATGATATCTCGGTAAAAAATATCACACTGCTGTTCAGGACTGTTACGCTTCCTATCTTGCTCAGCTGTTGGCTTAATAAATGCCAATAAATTAAAAAAATTCTCACCAAAGCGGTACCCTTTATCCACTTCCATGGATTCACCTTGGTTATTTAATACCTCCATTTTTATTTTTTGAGTCTCTGTGTTTTCTTTCACTTTGGTCTCTATTAACGAATTATTGTGCATTAACGCAATTGATATCATGCTCTTCATGATTGCATAGCAAATATAGGATATAAGTCAGCTTTTCACGATTTCAAAATAGATACTTATAACCGTTACCATTCAATGTGCAAAATTCAGGACCTTGAACGATGACGGGTATATATTCAAAATACTAAGCACATTTTATGCCCCTTTATGATCTATCTATTTAAAACAAGAAAAATATCCTATTTTTTTATTTATAGAAAACTGTTGGATTTGCATTGCCGATTTACCATAAATGAGAGGGTTCTTAAAATGACAAGCTATTAAACCTTATCCTATCAATAGGTTAAGGTTTAATAGTTGAGAGTAACAATCACACTTAATAGCATGTCTATCGTTGCTAGCTGAAACAACACTCTTCTGAATAAAATTTAGAGCACATGCTCAATGTAATTGCTGTAAATTTTTAGACTATTGTTTAACGGCTAATTTTCTACGTATTATTAGAGTTAACATGGCAAGTAAACCAAATACCGAGAGACTACCAGATTGAGCATTTTGACTCCCATCAACTTCAATAACAGGCTCAGTTACTTCTTCCACGGGGTCAATAACCTCAACAGGAACTGTCACCTCTCCCACCGGTTCAATGACTTCCACAGGGTCGGTCACTTCTCCCACTGGTTCAACGACTTCATCAGGGTCGGTCACTTCTTCTACTGGGTTAATAACCTCAACAGGCTCAGTTACTTCTTCCACGGGGTCAATAACCTCAACAGGAACCGTCACCTCTCCCACCGGTTCAATGACTTCCACAGGTTCCGTCACCTCTCCCACTGGTTCAACGACTTCAACAGGCTGCGTCACCTCTTCTATCGGATCAACTTCATCACCAGTTTCAGTTTCTTTAATTGCTAGGCCATTAAAGTCTAATGTCCCATCCAATAAGTAACTACGTAATGGATACACCATTTGTGCAATTTGAGACATTGAGGTTTGTAATTCGTTATAAGGTAGATAACTTTCAGTAAAGACACCTTTATTTGCGCCATCATCATCAATATATTTAAACCAATGCCAACCTACATTCGCTTTACTCGCTAATAAATTAAGCGCAAAGTTTTCAAAAAAGAGGCTACGTTCACGTTGCTCTGCCACTAACCAACCGGCACCATCAGTATTTTCCATGCCTGAGTCGGTGGCTTTAGTATAAAACTCAGTAACCATAAATGGGGCTTCTACTGATTCCCATAGTGCTAAATGTTCAGCATCAGGCTCCCAGCGACCATAATAATTAATACTGATCACATCTACATATTTAGCCGCTGCTTTAATAATATAAGGGTTACTTTTAGCATCTGAGTGAAGTCGGCTTCCTAAATAAAGATGATTAGGCGCATAACGTTTAATCGCTTCACTTACTGTTTTGTAATAGACCTCGGCGATATAACCTTCGTATTCCAGCTCATTATCATCGGTAATATCACTTTGAGAATAATCATCGCCATGTTTTTCTATTAACCATGCATTAGCGGCAATAAACAGCGGATTATCTTCATCTAAGGCCAAGCTACCTGAAAGCTGCACTGTTTTATGGAAGTTCAGTTCGTTATCTGAGAAATGTCCGAGTACATAAGGATCATCAGCATAAGCAGCGAGATCCTTAGCAATATCATCAACAAAATCAGCAAACCCAGGATAAAAAACAGGTACTAATAAACTATCATCATATAAGCTACTTAATTCTTCTTCAGAGTTAATAAATTTCGCTAACATATTCCATCGAGGAGTATAAGCAATCCCACCAATATCCTCACTAGACCAAGAACCAAGAGAGTTAATCCCAAAACTTTGAATAGCGCTAGGTAACTCTAAACTGCCTTCATCTTTTACTGTATTTAATCCCATACTGATATAGACGTAACCATCTGGATCAACCAGTGTCCAAGCACCATCATTTTTCTCAGTACGAAAATAACCTGTCGCGCCCAAATTAAGGTTTTTCCAACCACCGTATTTACTGGTTTCTAATGCTCCTGTAACTGAATCTAATGTATGCCCTGAAAAGTCTCCTTTTTCACTCCAAGCATAGTCGATACCGAAGCTGAAAGGATAGTCTGACGCCACTGTGTCATAGCTAATTTGAGGTTTTTTAGCTTGTTCATCACTTTCTAATGAAGCCAACTTTAATGAACTTGTTGTGATCTCTGCTGATGAAATAATCAAGGTTAAATTACTTTTTCCTTTACTAATATAATCATTCAGTAGGTCACGAACGTCTATTCTTAAGTCACTATTATCAGTAGCAGGAAAATTAATTAGTTCAGTAGTAGACAGTAAACGAGTATTCCAATTAATGTCATCGTCAGACCAAGATTGATCTGTGTAATTAACCTGAATATCACTCGTGTAATAATCTTCAACTCCCACTTTAAAATAAGCGGATTGCACGAGTGATGTCATCCCACTTAAATCAAACTGATAATAGGCTTCCCTATCTCCGTTTCCTGAACTGCTTTGTTTTACTAATATTGGTGTCGTTGTAGCAAAACTAGCATCGCTGTCTCCACTATAAACAAAGGAGTCCTGACTAGCGTTTAATGTAGATTGGCCAAAGCCAAAAGCATTAGCAGATAAGCAGACTAAAGCAAAACCAACTAATGATACTGAGCTATTATAACGTCGCATAAAATTCCCTTTAATCGACATGTGAAGATAGTGAAACAGCATTTGCTATGCTCTTTATTTCATTCGATTTACACTATTGTAAAAATAAATTTTACCACATAGTTCACATTTCTTTATTAACCCTTCCGAGGGATATTGAGGGCTAATTTTCACTTTATTAGCGTGTTGACTTCAATAATGTTTCCTATTCCCCAATTAAATGGCTAATTAATAAACAAGGAAAATAGAGGTGTTTACGTAGGATCTAGATCTAAAGTTAGTCATTAAGGTAAGAAAAAGAGTTAAATAGATAATAAAGAGAGATTGAAATAACGACTTTGTGAGATGCTGTAGTGAACAGTTTAATTTATCACTACAGCAATAACGGATATAGTGTTTTTTATACTTGCTTGCGTTGTCTTATATAGCATAAAGTCAACAATACCAGCAACTCAGGCCATCCTAATAAACCTCCAGAAGAAGATTTAGCATTAGATGTACTTTCTTCTACTGGTTCGGTTGAAGTGCTATCTTCTTCCTCTGGTATGTCAATAACAGGCTCATCAACTGGATCTGGCGTTTCAGTGACAGGTTCATCATCTGGGTCTGGCGTTTCAGTAACAGGCTCATCAACTGGGTCTGGCGTTTCAGTGACAGGTTCATCATCTGGGTCTGGCGTTTCAGTAACAGGCTCATCAACTGGGTCTGGCGTTTCAGTGACAGGTTCATCAACTGGATCTGGCGTTTCTTCCTCAGGCACTTCGATTTCAGTAACAGTTTCATATGCACCAGTGATTAATGCATCAGGACAAGTTACTTCCTCATACTCTAAGTTAGGATTATCTGCCATTTCAAACCAATCAACATACCAGTCACAACCGCTTTTAAGATCCTCCATTCCAAGTTCGTCAAACACGCTATCACATTGACTTTGAACACAACTTTTTAAGGTGTCTGTGTCATTGTAACCATGTTCCTGTTGACAAGCAGTTAAGAAACCACCGTATTGTGCACCAAGCTCTTCATTCGTTACTTGCCATTGAGTGCTACTGGCATTAAATGCGCCAACGCCACCACCAGGAATAAGCAGGTCAAATTGTCCACCAGCAACGTCATAGCCAATGTTACTGGCCATGACTATCATCTCTTTCTGTTTTGCTTTTAAGGCAACAGAACCAGCTTCTTGGTCATTATATTTACCTGTACCAGTAAAAGTTAATTTAAAGCATTTCCCACAAATATCCCCATCAACTGGTACTGCGGCATAACCATAAGATAAAGTATCACTAATACGTTTAGGTGCCATATCCCAACAAGTGTAAGCATCACCACCATCACAGCTACTGGCGATTTCATCTCCAAAGGGATTAACTTGATTAGTTATGTTGCATGTTTTCATTGGAAGATCGAAAACATTTTCCTTCCAACTACAATGAGGTTTACAAGCATCCCAATAACGTGTGGCGTAACCTTCTGCAGCATAAATTGAATGAGTAAAAAGTAATATGAAAAATAAAGCACTATAAGTGGTTGCGCGCTTCATCGAAGGGATAATAAGCCAGTTCATTTTAATTTCCTTATTATACATTACTGGTACTAATGACTTGTTTTAATTGAATCTTACACTATAAATCCCCTCAAAAAATAGAAAGAAAATGATCAATGATGCCAGTATAAACACTTTGCCTATAACCCTACTCTTAATGATGAGATAATTTGATTTTATTGAAATAAAGAGGTGTTTTTCAACATCTTATTTGATGATGATTTTATATAGCTGTTATCCTTCAAGGAGCTTTGTTCAGTCGTTAGCTTGGATTCCAGATCAAGGTACAACACGATGACAATGGCGAGTCCTCATCGAAGGTTGCAACGCAGAGTTGGTTTTAAAACTAACGACCCAGAAGCCAAGCTAATAACTTACTAAACATATCAAAGTGTACACAATACTTAGTCATAAATTTGTCATATCACTCCTTTAGGCTACGTCTAAACTTAACCATTCCATCTTCCAAAAGGCAATATGATGACTAACTCAATAGAAAAAGAAACTGACTTTAATAAAATGATCGATGCTCGCTTATCTCGCCGAAATTTCCTGCTTGGATCCGCAGCAGTCGGTGCGGGTGCCTTTTTAGCATTAAATCCGCTTGCTAAAGCCGTTGCAGGTAGTATGAATAGTGCTGTCATGAGTTTTACTGCCATTCCGACATCAACCAGTGATGCCATCATTGTACCAAAAGGTTACAGCGCGAATACGTTAATGTCTTGGGGAGATCCAATTTTTCCTAATGCACCTGTATTTAATGCTGATGGTAAACAAGATGCAGCCGCACAAGCGCTTCAATTTGGTGACAATACTGATGGTATGAGTATTTTCCCAATCGCCAATGACCGCGCGATTCTTGCTGTTAATAATGAATACACAAATTACGAATACTTATTTGCCCACGAAGGCAAAAAAATGACGGCGGATGATGTGAAAAAAGCACAAGCAGCCGTTGGTATTACCATTGTTGAAATCGTCAAGAAAGAGGGCCAATGGGTTACGGATCAAAATGGCAAAGCCAACCGTCGTATCACCGCTAACACTGAAATGTTAGTAACAGGCCCAGCAGCAGGTCACGACTTATTAAAAACAAAAGCAGATCCTACAGGTACGAAAGTACTAGGTACATTCAACAACTGTGCAAATGGTGAAACGCCATGGGGTACTTACTTAACTTGTGAAGAAAACTTTAACACATTCTTCGGCTCAGAAGAAAATGTTGAATTAACAGCTGACGATGCGCGCTACGGAATTAAAGCGAAACCCAGCAAATATCAATGGAACAATTTTGATGAACGCTTTGATCTCGCTAAAAACCCAACAGAGCCTAACCGCCACGGCTGGGTGGTTGAAATAGATCCAAATGATCCAACCTCTACACCATTAAAGCGTACGGCATTAGGTCGCTTTAAACATGAAAATGCAGCACTTGTGATTAATGATGATGGGCATATCGTGGTTTATTTAGGTGATGATGAACGTGGTGAACATCTGTATAAATTTGTCACTAAAGGTAAGTACCAAGAAGGTAATAATGCAGCCAACCGTAATCTACTGGATGAAGGTACTTTATACGTTGCCAAATTTGCTATGAAAGCCGATAAGCTGGAGGGTGATGGTCAATGGTTAGAATTAACTTACGGTAAAAATGGCCTTACCAAAGAAAATGGATTTAACAGTCAAGCTGAAGTGATGATATTTGCACGACGTGCGGCAACACAAGTTGGCGCAACCACAATGGACAGACCGGAATGGGTTGCTATTCATCCAGATAAAAAACATGTTTTTTGTACGTTAACCAATAATAAAAACCGTGGCGTTATAGAAGGCCAAAATGTTGGAGGTCCTAACCCACGAGCGAAGAATCATTATGGTCAAATCGTACGCTGGACTCCAACTAATCAAGATCATACGAGCGATGCCTTCCAATGGGATTTATACCTCATTGCCGGCAACCCTGCAGTTCATGAGGGAGACCTATACGCAGGTAGCGCGAATATTAACAAAGATAATATGTTTAATAGTCCTGATGGTATCGGTTTTGATAAAGCAGGTCGTTTATGGATCCAAACGGATGGTAACTTCTCTAATCAAGGTGACTTTGCAGGACAGGGCAATAACCAAATGCTATGTGGAGACCCAACAACGGGTGAAGTCCGCCGTTTTTTAACAGGACCGATTGGTTGTGAAATAACAGGTTTAACTTTCTCAGAAGACCAAAAAACAATGTTTGTTGGCGTACAACACCCGACGGGGAATTACCCACAAGGTGGCAACAATAAACCACGCTCTACTATTGTCATGATCACTAAAGATGATGGTGGTGCTATTGGTAGTTGATCAATACCAATTACATTAAATAAGTTAGCTAAATTTTACCCAGGAAAAATGGCTTAGTTTAAGGCGTAAGTTGAGGTAAATGGTTATTCCCTTTACGAAACTTACAACGAAGAGATGAGTTATTTTAACAAGTAAAATAGATCAGTTAAAGAATGTGATTGGTATAAGTAATACTGTTAAATTAACCACTTAAATAAAAATGCCAGGCTTGATACCTGGCATTTTTGCGTTTAATAAACATTAATCTTCTAGAGAGACAATTAACAGATCCACTGGTGAAACATTAATTAATCCGCCTGCAGATGGTCTCATTCGACTCCAAAAATTATGGTGATGCCCACATACAATTAAATCCACATCAACCTCTTTAATAAGGTCTTTTAAATCGTAAGTAAGGTTACCATTAATGACGTAACGGCTTTCTATTGGGTAATCAATTCCTGCTACTAGTTCATCGAATTGCTTATTGACTTCGTCTGACATTGGATGTGCAGGTTCAACCCCAGCAAGTTCTATATCAATTAATCCGTTATAAAGCGCATTGTTTTTCAATCGGTCAATTACGTGGACTAACGAAACTTTAGTATTAACAGGTTTAGCTAAGCTAATCGCTCTGTTAAGAACATCTAATGTCCCTTTGTCGAAATCGACAGCCACTAAAATATTTTTATAACTCATCAGTTTTCTCCTCATCAATTCACCCTCTTTAATATTAGTACTTAAAATTAGAGAGAACGGCTAAAAGAGGAGCTTAAATTATAAACAATTAAAGTTTAATAGCGTCTAATGATCTAGATCAATTTTCTTGATTTTCACATAGAAAAAAGAATAAAAAAGCGAGGATCATATTGGTAATACTCGCTTATAAATAACTGATTTTTTAATTTATTAATAATTCCATACCGTGCCGTCTTCTAGGCGCGTCACTGGGTGGTAACCTCGTTCAAACTCATAACGTGTGGCTTCATTTTCATCAAAATCAACACCTAAACCAGGTGCATCACTGACATAGAAGAATCCTTTTTCCATTTTATGCTCAGAAGGGAATAATGCATCACATTCAGGTGTGCCTAATACGAGATATTCTTGCACACCGAAATTAGGTGCCCAAGCATTGAGGTGGCCTTGTGCAGCCATCGAAATTGGAGAGTGACTCGGTGCACCATGGAAACCAGTTTGAACATTATGTAAAGCCGCTAAATCTACAATACGTTTAAGCGATGTAATACCACCACCATAGGTTGCTGAGACTCGAATAAAATCAATTAAATTACTTTGAATGAGTTTATTACAGTCATAAATAGAATTAAAAACCTCACCTATCGCAATTGGCGTGGTTGAATGTTGTCTAATAATCTCTAATGCCGATTGGTCTTCCGCAGGCGTTGGGTCTTCTAACCAATATAAACGATGTTGTTCCACTTCTTTGGCAAACTGCGCAGCTTCACGCGGTAATAAACGATGATGTACATCGTGTAATAAGCACATATCAAATCCAAACCTATCACGTATTTCACCCAACGCATCGGGCATATAACGCATATATTTATCACTATTCCAAATTTCGATTTTAGGGCCATTACCTAAAAAATTAGTAATGTAATTTTTGCTATCACCTTTATCGGCCACCGCATAACCACCACCTTTTGGCATACCAGGAATACCACATTGTACTCGTACGGCTTGGTAACCTTCTTCCCGATAATAAGCAATCGAATCCATCAAATCTTCTAAGTCATTACCTGAAGCATGTGCATAAACCATTGCTCCTTCTCGGCTTTTTCCACCAAAAAGTTGATAAAGCGGTAAACCTGCTATTTTTCCCTTAATATCCCACAGTGCCATATCAATCGCGCCAATTGCAGCCATTGCGATTGGACCTCGACGAAAATAAGCTCCGCGGTAAAAGAACTGCCAAATATCTTCGCTTTTACGTGGATCCATACCAATTAAACATGGGATCAAATACTCAGTTAAATAATGCGCAGGTAAAGTTTCTCGCGTATTTAACGTCGCATCACCAATGCCATAAATACCTTGGTCAGTCATGATTTTAAGCGTGACATAATTCTTACCTGGGCCACCAACAAAGACTTCAGCACTCGTTATCTTCATTTTAGTTGCTTCCTTTTCGGATCTTATCGATGATTTGTTGGTATTCAGCCCCTTCTTTAAAGGTTTGATAAGGCTCAACGATGTCGCCACTGACATCTTTTACCAATTGTTTAGCAAGGTGCGTCCAACTTCTTTGTGTATCATCTTTAATATCGGGTAAAAGCTCAGTTATTGCTGGAGATAGTGGAATTTCTTTCCAACATCTATCTTCTTCTTTCTGAGCATTTTTATCCCAGAAATAAAGCGGCCCATCACCATAATGACCTTTGATGTAAATCGAGCCTTTACTGCCGTGAAAAACAAGATGATCTTCGTTAAAACGAGGTACTAAGCCACCATGTTTAAACAATACAGAGACAGGTTGTTTAGCAGGAAGTCGACTTTCTAATTGCATTAGAACCGTGTAAGACCATTCAACATCGCACTCTTTCCATTCTAAAGCAGGATCATTGAGATCTTTTGGGATAAAGTTTCGGCGTTGCGTGAAGTTATGCACCCCTTCTACTACAGGCGCTGTTGGCATGTCGTTACGCACTTCACCGTGAACAGATAAGATATTTTCACCAATCACAGAAGTCACAATTGAAACGAGATGCGTAAAGTTATTATTTAAACGCCCGCCACCACTTGCTATTCGATGTGACCAACCAAAAGGAATATTTTTATCTAGATTAAAATGAGAAATACATTCCACTTCAAGCGGTTCACCAATCAGACCTTGAGCAACCATTTGCTTCGCTTGAATAATATAAGGCATATAACAAAAGCTAGATGCAAATGCCGTTTTAACATGCTTATCAAGCGCTAATTGATACAATTTGCTTGCCGACTCACCACTTTCCGATAACGGCTTATCGCAAAACACATGACAACCTGCTTTAATAGCTTCTGTAATAGGTTCAACATGTGCTCCACCCGGCGTCGCAATAGACACTATATCAGGCTTGCATACTTGTAATGCTAAAGTCCAATCCGTTCCAAAGTAGGGAATATCTAATTGCTGTGCAACATCCTCAACAACGTCAGCAGTCCGACCAACGATACCGACTACTTGCGCGCCAGCATCACGAAATGCTTTTGCATGCCCCTGACCAGCAAACCCAGTACCATAAATTAGAACTTTCTTTTTTAACTGTCATTACGATGCCTTTTATTTTTGCAATGGATGGATGATTGTTGGCAATTATATTTTTATTGAGCAACCCACTTTGAAGCCTTCATCAAACAACTTTTTTATTTTTTATTTAGCAGCCCACTTTAAGCCTTCATTGAAACGACTTTTTTATTTTTATTGAGCAACCCACTTTGAAGCCTTCATCAAACAACTTTTTTATTTTTTATTTAGTAACCCGCTTTAAGCCTTCATTAAACGGC
>JAOFNL010000036.1 GCA_028041985.1 Psychromonas sp.
TAGACGAAAAATTTAAATGGTCATGTCGGTAATCTTTAAGAAATTGGTTTAAATCACCTTCTAACCAATCTTTTGCCAATGACCCCTTGGGTTTATTTTTAATATAGTCATTCACCTTTTTCTCTAACACTCCTAATTGTGATACCTCAATAACTGCATCGGCACGGTTAAGCATTTCCGGTTTAAAGGTGAGTAATGCTTCTTTCTTTGCATATTCCGCCATTATTTTTAAAGGAATGCTAGAGTAACCCGTGATAATATCAATACGAGTGATGGTTAACGCGGCATAATCAAAGTAAAAATCATCAAAGTCTTCGTCGTAGTCAAAATTTAATGTCGTGGTAAACTCACCATCTGTAGGTAAAACAACTTCAAATTTTTGCAGTTTTATTGCTTGTTCAATAGTTTTTTGAGCATCATGTTCAACTTGTTCTTTACTTCGTTGATTTACTTTACCACGAAACCATCCCTGTTTAATCAAGGTTGCTTTGTCTAATTCTATTTCGACCAAGCTCCCCTCATTAATCAACAATTCAGTTTCATTTCGCCTTACCATAATTAATTCTTTTTGCTTTTCAAGATCCGGTTCATTTTTTATTTTTTCTTCATCTGCCATGTTATAACTGCCGCCGACGTCAGAATGCACGCCCGGTAGAAAATACTCTTCACCAGAGCCTTGATCAATAGAACATTTTATATCATGCACAGGAAAATCTGCTCTATGCTCTTCGGCAGAAGCAAGGTGTAACACTTTTTTAGCGTCTTTATGTGCATTTTGCTTTAATTTAGGGACATCTAGTTTAAACATTTGTGCCCCCATATAAGAAAGTACCGTATCGTATAAACCAGCAAAAGCGACCGTTACCGCCTTTTCTTCAAGCTCATAACCTAAACTAGTCAAACGCTTTTCAATATTACGCTTACTTTTTAATAATTGATGAATAGCATAACGTGCAGTAGCCGCGCCACGACTAAAACCAAATACATCAAAGGTTAACTCTTTTATGTAAAACTCATCCGTATTTAAACCTTCTTCTTCAAAATCACCAAAAGCCGAGACTGCTTTTTGCACCCCTAAATTTGCACGACTAGCAACGCCAGAGCCCCCCGCACCAAATGCATACCCCACGGTAGAATCTTCATGTTCATTAAAGGTACCTTGTCCTTCAATATATATCGATGTGGAATAATCAAAACCAGCGATCTTCGCAGTAGGATCAATTTGCTCTTGCATAATATTAATATTGGTACGACCATTATCGAAACTATTGGAGTCGCCACGCTTGAATAACCCTAAAAAACCTTTGGGTTTATTGCTATAAGCAGATTTTTTTTGTTCTCGCGCATTAATATTTAGGCGGTTATTTAAGGTACCATCAAAAAATAATGCGATACGGATACTGACGGACTTTTTTTTAACTTCTTTACTGGCTTTTTCAGCCTCAGACGACGGCTCAATAGCAAATTTTTCACTCAATTCAGTCATATCGTTTTCCTATAAAATTGCCTATTAATCTGCTTGGCATTGAATATTCTCAACAACTATTGCGCCACGCTTAGCAGTATCGGCAGAGCTGTAAACTAAGTGGCTTGTAGCTTGGGGGTGTCTCCACAAATCTGTAGCGCATTGTGCAATTAACATCGGAGCTGTTGCTGCACCGATGTCCCCATAACAATCAGCAGCATGTTTAATATCTACTTTATCTGTTAAATATTGTTTATTACGCAGCTGTACAATGCCTAGTTCCTTTGCCCAATGATTTTCACCGTTCATGCTACTGTATATTGCTGAAATTTTGTGCTTAGGTTGTGACTTTAAAGCGCCCTTAACAGCGAGATCTAACCCTTCTCCTTTGTACGGAAACTCACTTTTCAAATGGCCCTTTTCATCTGATATTCCGGGGCAAGATAAAGCAATTATAGAATTATTTTTGACCAATCCTCGTTTAGGGTTATTAGTAAGCACCAAATAAGCAGCAGCCTCTCCTGCAACAAAACCATCTGCATTATTCTGGTACATTAAACGATCTTCATTATTCAACTGGTTAATTAATGTATCGTCTAAATAACTATCACTTCCCCCGATAATGAAATATTCATGTTCTAAATCGTACAAATACTGAAATATCATATCAATCGCTTCGATACCAGCAGGACGACCTGAGTTAAAGTTTCGAGATAATTTAGGGTCAAGCCAAGGTGATACATTACTAGCTAAGTTATGAATAAGGGAGCTTAAATCTGCTTTATCATAGGTATATTCACTTTGTGCCATAATAAAAGGAACAGCTTGCTCAGTCGTTAACTTTGAACAGGCCTCTTGTAACGCAATAGTCGCCATTATGGTAATTCGATCATGTCGAGAGTTAAAGCAATTACCCTGATCTAGTTTAAGCCCCGTTTTGTATTCAATTCCACCGAATATTTCTTCTGAAATTAATGACATCGTTAGCGCTTGACCAGTGTGACTTTCAAAGTCTGATAATGTATAGCCACTGATACCAGCATTTACGGCTGCTAAAGTCATATCTGTATTTGCACCAACAGAAGTTATCATTCCAATTCCAGCAATATACAATTTTTTGTCAGTATTCATTGCATTAAACCTTAGCTCGGGTATTAGGAAATTTTCCATTTGGAGAGATCAAAGCAAGCTCTAATGCAGCGGAATGTCGTTGGCGTTGAGTACCATTGTTGATTATGTATTGTAGCCAATTAATTGAAATTGATTTCCCCATAAAGTAACGTTGGCCAACAATGAAGTTTGTGCCAATACTTCGCCAAAGTGCGGTTACTTTATTTATATCTGGATGAGGCAAATTTTCATCTTCATCTAAACCTACGTCTTCACTGTCAGAATCATCATTTGGGTATAATGGATGAGACGATGGCGTGACCATTGTCAATTGATTAACTTGTAGATCAGAGCCAGTAATTAATACAAAAGCTTCTCCAGCTAATTTTGCTAACTTGTTGTCTCTCATTTGTTCTATTAGCCAATTTACTGCATGAGGATCACCTAATACCGCGGTTGCTTTAATGACTGTTCTATTCATAGCGCTATCTTTAGCTAATTGCGAAATCCACATTCGAGCATTTTCAATAGTTAATTTTCTAAAGACAATTTGAATTGCTAGGTCATGAAACTCACTAGTTGTATCAAAAACAAAAGATTTTAGACTCATTAAAGATGATTTATCGCCCAATAAAATGGATGACCAGTGCGCCCAAAATATTACTTGCGGATTCGCATGTTTTTTAGCAACACTTAAAGCTGGCATGCAGTCTTGCCTTCTCAATTCACCTACTAAACGTATTGTACGGCTATATAAAACGATATCATCTAAACACGTATTTTTAGAGAGTATCTTATTTATCATTTCAGCTGGATCATGACGTTTTATACTACAAGAAGAGATACCTAATAATTTATGTTCCATATCTTTACCATTTAAAAACCGCTGTATCCAAGGTAAAGACAATTCATCGGACAACCAACCTAGTGCAGATGTTAATGCAGCCATATTTCGAGTTGATTTTACCCCGACAGTTACTGCATGTTTGATCTTATTCACATCATGGCTCCTAACTGCAATAACCATTGCAGTAAATACCTCTCCAGGCTCCTCAAATTCAAGTGCCGCTTTGCAAGCAGCCCACCCCGTATCAACATTCGTCATTAACCCATCAAGATGTGCATCAATGCGTTGCTCTAACCCAGCTAAATCACTTAAATTATAATGGGGTTGATCAACGACAATGGATCTCAAAAGCCACAAAAAGGAAGCATCAGTACAAAACTGTTCATAAATATCTCTATAAACTGGCTGCTTATGTAAAAAGTTTGGAATACTTAATTCTTGCATTAACTATCACTCAGCCCATTATATTTTTTTTGTTATGAAATAACGGATCGCCCATTCTACAAGCATTTTTACCTTCAAATTTAACATCAAAAGAATACATCATAAATTCACATTCATCTTTATTTGTTCCGCTGATTAGACCTTTTTTTGATCCAGCTTCGTCTCCACTACTCTTTGTATATACAGCCCCTTTCACCATTGGCATTTGCCCATCTGTTTTAACAGATTTTGGCCCTTTATCAGTATCAGCTGACTGTCCAATATTTGGATAGGGTATAGGCACGACTGAATTACCAATTCGTGTTTTACAGACATCAGGAAAAACAATACTTTTACCCCCACTGCCTTTATGAGCAATACCACGAGTGTTAACAAACGTTGTTTGTGCCATTAATCCTCCACTTATCTGTTACATCTATCTAGACAATTTGACTTCGATGTTTGTGATGTTAAGTATATTCTTATCACATTCAAATGAAGCTAACCAAACCATAGAAATTTGTTTTTGGTTTGGTAAAATAGTTAGTGTTTCAAGGTTAAAATCAATAGGCACAATAGTGTTTTTTAATGTTAAATCACAATTAAGTTTGACCTGAGGTACATTGAATTTGATCTCGCCTGAGGGATGCATGCCTTGAACCATGACAAACTCCCCACCCAATAAATAACCTGGATAAATAAGATCTGGATGTGCAGCGTTTAGAAATCGTTTATCAAAATCATCAGGTAAATAAGGAGCTCTGGTCGTTTGCCAGTGTCCATCATAAGTTCCTGACCATTGTACTCGAGGCACCCAATTACTACTACATGGCGCAAAGCAGGCTGGAATGGGCTTGTCTGAAAAATGAGAAATAAGATTATTTATATCTTCTAGATTTGGTAAACTTATACCGTTCATTTCAGCGCCTTTCCGCTTACCTGCGAAACCACAGCCTACTGGATTACGCTCTTCGACAAGTATTTCTTGCTCTGATACATAATGGGTACCGCCAAAAGCTCGTTCATAAACTAAAGGCATCTCTTGGAACGGTAATGCATCACTTATACGTTGATTATTCCAGTGCCTATCACCAAAAACCCGAATGCTTTTACTGATTGCCCCTATCTGCAGATTCACATCTAACTGAGAAACCAGTTGCTGATCTAACGCACATGCATTGCCTTGTATTAGTATGTCAGTGCTAGGTTTGCCTATATGAATATCGGAAAGTACTTTTATGCTAGATTCACCTGGCTCTCCCCAATATTCATCTGCCATTTGCGGAGGAGCTTGGGTAACAGCTAAACTCCATTGTTCACCTATCTCAAACGTACCTTTTACAATAACATATAAGGAATCAATACCATGTTCATTTGGAAAGGTTGCCATCTCAGCTGCAAAAGGTGTTGAGTTTTTAAGTTGAAGCATAGTGAATGTTCAAGTTATTAATTAACTTGAACAGATCCTCCCATAATGCGATTCACACCACTTGAGCGATTTAACAAGTATTTTCCTCGGATCAAAATTTTTCCAGCTTTGGTTAAAGTGATACTCGACTCACCACACTTAAACACCATTTCTTGCTTTGCTTCAAAAATCACTTTGTCACCATCTACTTGTACGTTATCTAGGTCTAACGTACCAGCCAATTCAACATTTTCACTATCAGAGGTTTGATCAAAACTCTCTATCATACTTTGCAATGGACTATGAATAAGGCCCATCAGTATAGGTTTAGTCAAATCGCCTTGATTAAACATCAAGGCCACTTGTCTCATCGACTCTTTTACAGAGAGCGTTAGCGTACTAATTGCGGCAACACTTTGTGCTGAAGGGTTTTGTGGAAAGTCGACATAAGGCATTCCAAATCCATCAACGCTTGTTAAGGTCCCTATAATGATTTCACCAGGTGCAATGCTGTACTCGGTTTTATCTGACGTCTCGAATACATCAATATCTTCTGTAAGTTTATTATCCATAATATTAGTTCGACAGAACTTTGCTCCCTTTTAACACAACATTACCAGATCCTTTTACATTAATATTTTTGCCACTAATTGTAATATCGCCATTACTTTTCATTACAATTTGAGCTGAGCCAGTTTTAATGACAATTTTTTCATCTGCATCCATCGTAATCGTTTTTGCATGTAGATTGTAATCATTCGTTACATCTTCTTTATAACTTCCCTTAATTGCTTCTTTTAAATCTTTATCAACGGTAATGGTCATATTTCCCATTACTGCCTCACGATGCTCTTTGCCTACCTCAATAGTTTTATTATTTGCAATAGATTCAGTCTGATTATTATTAACAATCTTATTGCGATCATTATCGATAGTGATGTTTTCATCATTTTTAACAGTTTTTGTGCGATTATTTCCAATCGTTGACACTTCATCGTGTTTTATGTTTTTAGTTCGGTCATTCCCAATTATCAGCGTTTCATTATTTTCAACTTGCGTATCTAAATCTTTTTCTGCATGAACATAGATTTGTTCACCATCTTTTTTATCTTCAAAGCGAATTTCATTGTAGTTATCTGCACTGGCTTTCTTTGTAGAATGCGTTTTAATACCACTTTGTGTTTTTGAAGCATAAGGTGGTTTATTATTTCCATTATAAACCGAGCCAGTCACTATCGGACGGTCAGGGTCGCCATCTAAGAATGAGATGATGACTTCATGGCCAATACGAGGAAGAAATGAAGAACCCCAACCGTTACCAGCCCATGCTTGCATAACACGCACAAAACAAGAGCTATTTGCATCTTTTTTGCCATCTCTATCCCACATAAATTGCACTTTAATGCGGCCATATTCATCCGTATGGATTTCTTCACCGCTTGGCCCTGTTACTAAGGCTGACTGCGGTCCATACATAACTGGGCGAGTATAAATCATAGGTGGGCGGTACATATTTTCTAATGGCATACAGTTAAAATTATTGCTGTAATGCTCATCTCCACCTTGACTAGAGAAATAGCTCATGTCTGATGCTTGGTGTTGAACGCTTAAGATCAGATATTTACCTTTTTCAGATTTAGCTTCGTGTTTGTCTAATTTAAAAAATTGTCCTGCGCTAAAGCTTGAACAACTACTGCTGCCTGCAATTGTATTTGCATCAACTTCTTCAGCATCCATTCGCGCGTTGGCTAATTTCGTCCCTGAAGTAAAATCGTACAGACTTGGGTAATCATAATGTTTAAATTTATTATTTTTATCTAAATCACTTTTAGAAGCGCTAGTTGCAATTAAATTTTTATTCGGCTCTTTAAAATTGTAATCATTTACAATCCACTCACCTTTTTTAAAGGCATAATTATGTAACCAGGCATTAATCTCTGCATCAGGACTATTACCCTTGGAATAGGTAAGATTAGTATGCTCAGATTCAGCATAGGCACTCATTTGGTCAACAATGACGAAAGTATGCTTTTTCTCTTCATGAGTATAGAAACTTGCATAACCTTCTTCTGCTAGTAATCGCATGATGAATGTTAAATCACTTTCACCATATTGCACACAATATTCTCTGGGTTGACCACCTTCGGCTCTAAAATCAAAATCACTATAACCTAAGTCAGAAAAAACCTGACTCACGATCTCTTTAGTATTTTTATTCTGAAAAATACGACGGTTTTCATTTCGGTTTAAAAACCAAGTCCAAGGCACCATGGTTAGATGATATTCACGCAACCCGTTATTTTTTATTTCTCCAAATGAAAAATGTGAAACAACGCCATTAAAAACACGTTTTATACCGTTATGAATGGTGACCGTGATTGTTTTATTGATTATTTTTTTAGCCTCGATATCTGTATTTTCAGATAACACCACTAAATTAAATTGAAAAAGGGAAGAAATTGATTCGATACCATTAATGCCAGTGAGTAGTAGCTCATCTTTACCTAAAGGTGTCACAATCGATAAAAAACGACCATCTTGAGTATATGCACTCATCTGTAATTCTCACTATCTTAAATTGGGTATCGAAAAAGTTTGAAATAACTATTTATTTAAATAAACAAACAAATTTAATTAAATAAAGAGTCATAAACAAGAATACAGCCCATAGGCTGTATTCTTAGCATTTAATTTAAAATTATAATGCTTTTGCTGCAGTAAGGTCGTAACCTGCGCGTTGTGGACTACCACTCTTGTTACTGCCATCAAAGTCAGTGTAAGTGATTTCACACTTAGAAAAACTTAATGTTAGGTTTTCTGTTGGCTCATCATCACCATCAGCAGCAATGTGGTAACTGCTTACTAAACAGTCAGTTAATGCATATTGCATGAACTCTTCAACTTTATCACTACCAGTACGTACAAATTTTAACGTTACTTTTTTACCTGAAGAACCAGATACCGCTTCTTTGAATAATGCAGAAACAGAGTTATCTGCTTTTTTAACTAAAGAAACTTCTGAAACATTTGGTTTGCCAACTTCACGGTTAGCCATTTTACCAGATTCCATTGTAAGACCACGGCTAACACCGAAGCTAACAGAATCAACTAAAACGTGAGTTTCAAAACCTTCAGCAGTCACGTTACCTTTGATGCCTTCATATTCTAAATAAATTGCCATTTTTCAATTTCCATTTTTTGAAGTTAAAGCACATTCAACATGAATGAGCCCATAGTAAATTATGATTTTAAAATAAAACACTTACAATAAAAATACAATAAAAATACAATAAAAACGTCACTTTCCGTTTACATTTCTATTGTCAATACCTAGTTTTGATTATTTTATGAGCCTTGTATTTTATGCCCCGATTATAAAGCGTGACAAAAATCTATTTAAAATGCGTATTGCAGGTCAAAATTCAAACGCATTGAATCGTACTCAGGGTCAGAACCTACAATATTTAATTCATTCAAGATTGGGAAACCAAGCTGGATATTCCCTCTTATACCTGACTGATGAGATATCTGTAATCCAATACCAACATCTGCCAGATGTGCAGTTGCATGTTCCTGCCCTGCTTCATTAAACAATAAATATTGATAACCATACGCGTAGTCCGCAAAGATAAAGGGTTTAAATGTGTCCTTGAAAGTAACATCATAAACAGTACCATCTAAAAAGCTTGGGCTATTAAATACCCATTCACCACCAATATAAATCGCATCATCCGCTGTAAAATAGCTCGGCTCAAAACCACGAACTCGTGTCGGTCCCGTTAAAGAAAATCGAGCAGTAGAAGATAAATTGGTACCAGAATATTGGCCATAAGAGTGAAAAATAGCTCTAGAGTTTGCGTTAAAAAATGGGACTTTTACAAAATTCAACACAGTATAATCTAACGATACCACATGGAACTTTTCTTCTTGACCGTCTGCAAAGCCATAATCAAAATCACCATAATCATATTGCACTTTAAAATCATGCAAGCGTTTATTAACATCATCTAGATAATCAAAACTATAAGAGATGGAAGTACGCGACATCCTTTCGTCTAATGCATCTTCAATAGTGCCTAGCTGTAAATCGGAATCAATATTTTCATATCTCAGTTTGTAATTACTATTTTTTTTACGGCTACGTTGAACGATATATTCCCCTTCTATACCGTATACAGTAACAACACCACTCAAGTCTAATGTGGATAATATGGAGGATTGGTCTGACACAAATTGGTTTTGAGAATAATCAACCCCTACACGAAAATATGGACTAAAAAAGTTCGAAGCATATTTAATTTTCCAAAATAAGGTATCATCGGGTATAACGGTTTGTAACGCACTAAGATGCAAATAATCAGCTTGACCAATCAAATTATTGGCTTGCATATCAAAGAATAATCGATACAAACCAGAATCTTCAGAACCATGATTATCTATCCTTGCATTAAAATTAAAGCGATTTTCTTCTCGCACATTTACATTTAACTTTGTGTCTCCAACTTGTTTACCTCTTTCAAAATACCCTTCAACATTAATTCCAGGGAAACTATTTATCATATATAAATTTTCTTCAATAGTTTGATTTGTTACTGGTTTGTGAAGATTGCCATCAAAAACACTTTTTAAGTATTGATCGTTATACATCTTATTGCCAATGACATCCACTTCACCAAGCATTCCTAGTAATACAGTAAGGTTAACAATACCATCACGCACCTCTTGTTTTGGGATATAAGCTTTTGCAAGGATAAAGCCGCGTTGTCGGTAAAACTGTGTAATGCTATTAGCGACACCTTCTATTTGTCCAAGTGTTACACCTCGCTTGCCCTGTTGTGAACGGATCAACCATATTAATTTTTGTACTTCTAATGTTGTCACATGGCGCTCAATAGTCTCTTCCTCTATATCAATCAGTAAGTCAGAAACCTCGGCAAGTTCTTCCAATGTATAACCTGACTCGAGTAATTTCCCTTCGCCCATCAAATCGAATCGAATGCTTTCTACAAGTGCATAAATAGCTTCATGAGTGATACCTAACTCCGGAAATTCAACAAGACCTTGTATACGAAACTCTGAAACAGCAAGCCTAGGACCTGCTGTTGGATCTGGAGATCTATCTCGCACTGGTGGGACATGCATATCACGCAACAAAGTTTGCTCTTTTATAGATCTTAACTCTTCTATTTCAGGCATTTCTATAAAGTTTGCACTCGCTTGATTGACGGGCACTAACAATAAATATACGGCAGCATATATTGATTTTTTTATTAATCCTTTAAACACACTTTTCCCTTAAAAGTTTATAAATATTTTTTGTTTAAAAACTAGCGTTATTGTTATAAACAAATTTATTTTCTTCTTCATCTTCTTCAAGACGTTGATCTTCTGGTAATAAAATTGAAATATCATCGTAGTTATAATTTCGTATTTCCGAGAAGATAGCTGGATCAATTTCATCTAAAGACTCCACTTCAATCAATTGCTGGTCTGATATACTATTTAAACTAAATTCACTGATATTACCCTCAACATCACTTGTATCTGCAGGTCTTCCCCCAAAGTAGTATGGGAAAGCAGTAGTACTTCTTAAGCTAAATTTATTGTTCACTCTTAACCTAATCGGTGAAAGTGGTTCACCAAAAGTAAGTACGTAGTTAACAGTTAAATTTTCTGCTGTAATATCAGCTTCCGTATAAGATTGTGTTGCAGTAGTAGATAACGAAGAACCAAACATAGTAATAGTAACATCTCCACCGTACACCTTATTTTTATCATCAGCTTCATAATTGGCTGTGATTGCACCGATGTCCGTGCCTTCATCATCAGAGGTAACCACTAAAGTTACATCTGCAGAGTTAGTTAATGAAATATCACCATAATTACGAAGATCTGTAATACTAAGTTCACCTGTGTTATCTATGTTAATTGTAGTCGTTTCTGCGCTATCAGGGTTACTGAGAATGTAATCGTAACTTTCATTAATAGCACTTAGGTTATTTGTTTTTGTAACGATTGTGTTGTCAAACTCACCAATACCTGTGGTTGCTTTTAGTGTTAAAGAATTAGATTCTAAATTCGTAGAGTTTGAAATGGCAGTAATTGAACCAGTACCTGCGTCAATGTCAATAGAATCAGTCGCGTAAGCGTTCCCTAAAGTAACTCCATTAGCTTTCACCGTTAACGTATTAGTTCCGTCTCCAGCTTCTGTTTCAGAATCATCACTGTCACTTCTTTCACCAATCGTTGCTTCTTGAATATACAAACTACCTGAGTTTGTTATCACAGCATCATTCGCTGTAAGCACAAGTGTTGAAAAGTCATTGTTTTCATTGCTTAATGAAACAGACCCATTTTCAGCAGAAACAGTTAATAGACCATTTATAGCGTCTTCCTCCTCATTGTTTAAATCAATCACTCCATCGGAAGTGATATCACCAAACTGTGAGTAAGCCGTTAATGAATCCGCAATTAAGTTTTCAAAACTAATGTCGTAGTAGGCACTAAGGTCAATATCACTCGCTGTGATATCAGCGAGCATAATGGCCCCGTCATTAGAAGTAATAGTTGCAGAGTCAGTCACCGTAATGTCACCCGTTGCTGAGACATCCCCATCAGAGGTGATGGTTAAATTTGAAGCATTAACACTACCTAGTGAAGTTACTTCAGTATTGGTAACAGATACATCACCTGTTGCAGCCAGGTTAAGTGTGCCAGAGATGACATTATTCGAGCTATTAAGCGCAATGCTACTCGCGCTTAAATCTAAGTCACCTGTTGCGGTCAGACCTGTATCAACACTACTGATCTCTTCAACCGCATCCAGCGTTAATGATCCCGTACTATCAGTAAACTTAGTTAAAGTAATATCATCCGCTTCACTGATGTATAACTCACTACCTTCACCAGAAACGTTTAATGAACTTACATTAACTTCAAGCATGTCATCTGCTGCCCCAACTGAAGCTACGTTATCTAGGATCAAACTATCTGCAATGATAACAGTATCATCACTTTGAGTGATCGAATCGGCATCAACTACTGAGAATGTATGCTCACCAATATTGATGCTACTACTCAAAGATAAATCCGCATTCTCAGCAACAATTTCAATATCACCTTTATTAGTAATATCAAACGTTACGGCAACTTCGCTTGAATCTGTTGAATAGCTAATGTCACTTAAAGCAACATCTGCATCATTATTACTGTTATCTATAGATAAACTGCTAGTCGCAATACGATCATTGATAGTTTCTGAACCGCTTATATTAACTTCGACGCTCACATCACTATCAGCCTTAGCGAAAACAAATTGATCATACTGTGCATCATCAACTGTTACGCCAACCTGATAAGTCTCAGAGAATGAAGCATTATCATCAGTCCCAGAGATAGTCACAACATCAGAGCCTTCACCACCAACAAATGAGATCACACTTCCTTCGGTTCTGACTTCAGATTGTAAAGTAATGTTAAGTTCATCATTACCATCATTACCTGATACTTTACCAGTTAAACCACCGTTATTAATTATATTGAAAATATCTACTGAGTCCCCACCTTCGATGTCACTGAACCCAGAAAATGATAAGTTATTTCCATTTGACGTTAAACTCCCTTGATTAATACCTGAAATTTCCCATGTATTCTGTATAGAGTCTTGGCCGACTAATGTCCCATCATTAAAACTGGAGTTTACTACCTCAAACTGATCAATATCTAAACCTAGTTGAACAAATGCATTACTATAATTATAGATAATGGTATCAGAATCATTATTATCAGCATCAACACCTCCAGTAAATAAGACATCATCGGTAGGAACATCGTTAATATTAAAATAATCACTACCTTCCGCACCAGTAATTAAAGTAATGCCAGTAGTATTTGTTACATTAAAAGTATCAACTCCATCTGATCCAGTCAGCGTATCAAAGTTATTAAAAGTCACCTGTTCAGAATCAGCATTTGTTATATAACTACGAGTTTCATCACCTTCTTGAATAAACCATGTATCAAAATCATTGTTTGCAATTAAGTTATTTCCAGTTTCTGTGGCATCAATCTGCTCAACACTTGTAACATCACTACCAAGCTGTACCGTCTGACCTGAGGTAGAAAGTGTTAAAGCATCCTCTCCGTCATCACCATCAATCAATCCAGCAATATCGTCCATCTGAACTAAGTTGAAACTATCTGTCGTAATGCCGCCTGTTAGGTTTTGAATATCACTGAAATTAGCATAAGCATCAGCAAAACCAGCCTCTCCATTATCAATGTAAAGCACACCCTCACCTGCAGATGTCACATTCCATTCATTCGCCACATCTTTGGCAACTAAAGTGTTAGCACCGCCATTACCATCGATGTCACCTGAAAGACTACCTGTCACTGAATCACTCGTATGCACAAAGGTAAACGTGTCATCAGATGCACCACCCGTGAGGTTTTCAATACCAGTGAATTCAGCATACGGAGAGTCACCCGTAGCCGTAGAAAGCGAGCCTGTATTGACACCAGTGATTGACCAAGCGTTATCGACATTTTTAGCAACTAATGTATCTATTCCTGTATCGCTAGCAGTCCCATCGCCACCGCTAACCGTGCCAGAAATACTGCCCGTCGTGCCATTAGAGCTATCAACAATAAAGGTGAAGGTATCATTCGCATCGCCACCCGTTAGATTAGCAAAGTTAATGAAACTAACGCCCGATACTGAACCAGTATCCGTACCATTAATTTCCCACTCGTTCACTGCATCATCCGCAACAAAAGTATTGTTGCCGCCAGCAACACCCGTCACATTTTCAATGCTCGTAACATCACTGCCAAGCTGCACAGTCTGACCTGAGGTAGAAAGTGTTAAAGCATCCTCACCATCACCACCATCAATCAATCCAGCAATATCATCCATCTGAACTAAGTTGAAACTATCTGTCGTAATGCCGCCTGTTAGGTTTTGAATATCACTGAAATTAGCATAAGCACCAGCAAAACCAGCCCCTCCATTATCAATGTAAAGCACACCTTCACCTGCAGATGTCACATTCCATTCATTCGCCACATCTTTGGCAACTAAAGTGTTAGCACCGCCATTACCATCGATGTCACCTGAAAGACTACCTGTCACTGAATCACTCGTATGCACAAAGGTAAACGTGTCATCAGATGCACCACCCGTGAGGTTTTCAATACCAGTGAATTCAGCATACGGAGAGTCACCCGTAGCCGTAGAAAGCGAGCCTGTATTGACACCAGTGATTGACCAAGTGTTATCAACGTCTTTAGCAACTAATGTGTCTGTACCTGTGTCGCTAGTACCTCCATCGCCACCACTAACCGTGCCAGAAATGCTGCCTGTCGTGCCATTAGTGCTATCAATACCAAAGGTGAAGGTATCATTAGCATCGCCACCAGTAATGCTTTCAATGCCAACGAAGTCTGCATACTCTTCACCACCCGTAGAAAGTGCACCAGCATTCTCGTCAGTGATTGACCAAGCATTCGCTACATTTTTCGCAATTAAAGTGTCTGTACCCGTACCACCCGTGATATCACCTGA
>JAOFNL010000037.1 GCA_028041985.1 Psychromonas sp.
GACTAATTAGTCAGAATATGGCATTTGATGTCATAAAATGAGAATGAATCCTAACATAGAAAGGAATACAACAGAATTTATTCACCACATTATGGCATTTAATGTCATAAAAGAGAGGCGAATCGTAACATAGAAAAAGCCGAGGAGTAACTATCTAAATAGGGTAAGATTATAAAATAAAATACTGATTGTGAAAGCATTTATACCTTACAAATTATGTGTGTATACCCGTTACCATTCAATGTGCAACATTCAGCAAGCGGTGAAGTGAACAGATTGTAGGCACAACGAGGAAGATCTAACGGGTTAAATCGACACTTTATAACAACGAAGGGGTTGTTTCAAAGCTGCCTTCTGAGTCGTTAGCTTAAAAACCAACTCTGCAGGACTAGTTCGCCTTGATTTGGAGTCTAAGCTAACGACTGAGTAAAGCACCTTGAACGATAACGGGGTATCACTATTTACGATGCAAATTAAATAACAATTCAGCTTCTGCACGAGGTAATTCACAATCAGACATTAACTCTTCAATACTAGCACCCAATTCAACCATTTTAGTTGCCCGAGTATAAAGCCTATTCTCAGGCGCGGAGGCGACTAAATTAACTTGATTTTCTTGTGTTTTTCTTACTGCTAGATCTAATTGCTGCAACTTTTTCCCCATTCCAATGGCGCCAGAATGGATCTCAGTAAATTGTTTTTTATTTGCGTCTTGGTGAGAAAGTAAAGATTTAACTAGCACTTCAAGAGTACGGTTTTTACTATTTACTTTTTTGAATAAGATCAGATTGATAATAAAAAAAGTAATGGCTAACACAATCGCTAGCCAAGAGATATATTCTAAAGGCATGTAATACTCGATACTGATAATTTATAGTAGGCTTAATTCGTCCCACTCATCATCACTGAGTAATTTATTTAAATCAACTAAAATTAATAAACCACCATCACGATTACATACCCCCTGAATAAATTGTGAACTTTCTTCAGTGCCAACATGAGGTGCGGGCTCCATTTCTGACTTTTTAAGGTAAACCACCTCAGCAACACTATCAACTAAAATGCCAATCACTTGTTTTTCAGCTTCAATAATAACAATGCGAGAATTATCCGTTATTTCAGCAGGTGCCAATGCAAAGCGAGCTCGCGTATCAATAACAGTCACAACATTACCTCGAAGGTTAATAATACCTAATACGTAATCAGGTGCTCCGGGTACTGCTGCAATTTCACTATAACGCAGAATTTCTTGAACCTGCATTACATTAATCCCATAAGTTTCGTTCTCTAATAAGAACGTAACACGTTGAAAAATTTCATCATCGGATGCTTTATCAGAAAGCTTAACTTCTCTATTCATTTTGGTCTCGACTTGTTTGTGATTTTAAATTTAGCTTAGTAGTAAATTTTTAAATTTCCAGAATAAATTAGCCTCTAATGTCCATTCCTTGGTTCAATAACTTAACTAATTCTTCAGCATGGAGTAGAGCGCACATTTTTTTCTTAACCATTCCCGCTAACCAAGGTCGAGAACCTCTTTTTTCACGCCATCGAACTTGGTCTTTACGTATTTTTTCTGTCCCTAACAATTTTTCACAAGACAGACCCCAAGAAGTATTGCCTAACAGAACATAATGGCTATATTCAAGCTTTTTAGCATTACTGCCAAGCTGTAACCATAATGCAGTATCGACTATATTATAAAGTCGTTCATGGCGAGTCATTACACCACTAAACCATGCTGGCTTGCCCATTAAAAAATTAAGGGTGTCATCAAGATGATGAATCCCCCCTAAATCAGTTAATGGAACAGCAAATGTGACATGATTCAATTCAAAGAATAGTGCTTGAAACTCATTCCCCACTTCAATGTTTTTCCATTCATCTTCTTTTTCAATAGCATTTTGTTTTTCTAATTCTTTTTGAGTTGCTAATTCAATATGCGTGTCTGTACTCGAATTAGAAAAAACTAATTCTTTAGGCAACGCTGTAGATTTTGAAAATTCATTTTTAGTTTCAACCGTTGCCACTTTTTCAACTTTAGGTTGTACACTTTTTTCACTGCGAAGCATTGAATCAAAGTAGTTCTTCATTGCTTCGTCATTATTATTTTTCATTTAGTTATGCTCAATTTGTAGCAGATAATTTAATAAGGTTTCATAAGCAAAAGCACCACGGCAATTACTCGCAAAATGAGAAACGGGGAGATGATCTAAACTTGCATCTCTAAACTTAGTATCAATTGGAATAACCCCATTCCAAACCTTACCTTGATATGTTTTTTTTATTTCATCCAAGGTGTTAATTGACGCTTTAGTTCGTCGATCAAACATGGTAGGAATAATACAATATTCGAAATGTTCATTTCTAGATTTTTGCATTATTTCAAGTGTTTGCACCATTCGTTGCAAACCTTTAGACGCCAAAAACTCTGTTTGCACTGGAATTAAAATTCGTTCGCTAGCCGCCAATGCATTAATCATCATTACGCCTAAAACGGGAGGACAATCTATTAATACAAAATCATAATCGTCTTCGACAAATTTAAGCTGTTTGTGCAGAAACAGTCCCATTCCTTCTTTATTTCCCAATAAACGATCTAATGTTGCCAAGGACATCGAAGCAGGAATTAAAGACAAATTGGTTATTTCTGTGGGCAAGATAAGTTGCTGTAATTCAGCTTTATTGGTTGCAGGATCTTCGAACAAGTCATATAAGCTCACAGGTAAGTGATCAGAGTCGTATTGTAAATAACTCGTTAATGATGCATGTGGGTCAGTATCGATCAGCAAAACACGAAAACCTTGATCAATTAATAAACCCGCAAGTGAAATAACAGTGGTCGTTTTTCCTACTCCACCTTTTTGATTTGCAATTGTCCAAACTCTCACTCTAATTCCTGCCTTGTAGTAATAATTAATCGGCCATCAGGAAGATATATTTCTTGCATTGTTTCACTATCGGAAACTGGGATAATTTCATTTTCTTTTGGCGTTTTAACTTCTGAATCCACACTAATGTTTTCAACCTTTTTAGTAGGCTGTAATGCAAACTTAGAGATGGCAATAACAACCCGACGACTTTTTGCTTCATCCACTAAACCATTTTCATTTAACACCGGTTGAAAACTTCCAAAACCTTCTATCACCATCCTTTCACCAACAACACCTAAGTCATTTAAAGCATGAAGTACACTGATAGCACGCAATGAAGATAACTCCCAGTTTGATTGGTAAATCTCATTTGAAATAGGAGTTAAATCGGTATATCCACGTAATCGAATCATATTGTTAACCGTTGATAACACCCTACCCACTCTGTCTACTTTCTGTTTTGCAGCATTTAATAGCGTGTGACTTTCAACGGCAAATAAAAGTGGGCCACTCATTTCAATAGTTAACCAGTCCCCCTCTAAATCAACACTAAAAGCACCTGTTTCAAGATCTGATTCTAATGCAGAATGAAGTGATAGTTGCAGTGCTGCCAAAGGTTCGCCAGTATAATATTGTTCCAAATTTGATAGCTGCTCGCTCGGTAATTCACTCACATGCCCTAATTGATAATTATCCCCATCACTAAGTAATGCAGGACCAGTATCATCTTTAATATCATTACTACGTTTCGTTAATATACCTTTCGCTTCTGACCCACTATTATCGGTGTACAGAAATTGGCTAGACGCTTGAATAGCCTCTATTATTTCATGATACTTCTCTTCTTTGTTTAACGAGACAGCATAAAGCACAACAAACAATGCAAACATCAGCGTCATGTAATCAGCATAGGAGACAGTCCAACGATGGACTTGATTATTATGTGGTTTATGGAGATTCTGACGATTACGCATTAATAATCAGCTCTAGATAGATACCCATGTAGTCGACGCTCTAACAACAAGCTATTTTCACCATGTGCAATAGCAACAAATCCTACCATGGTCATTTCTTGAAATAATGCATGATGCTGATAATTCAAACGTATTTTATTAGCAATAGGGATAAATATAAAATTAGCAAAAGCCACACCATAAATCGTAGCAACAAACGCAATAGCAATGCCTTGCCCCAATAAATCAGGTTTGTCTAAAAAAGCCATTGCCTGGATCAAGCCAAGCACTGCGCCTATAATTCCGATAGTCGGACTGTACCCTCCCATAGCATCAAAAACTTGTGCACTTCTTTCTTGCTGCTCCATTTCTAATTCTATTTCTTGTTGTAAAATATCTTGTAAAGCAACTCTATCGCAACCATCAGCAATCATAGATAGTCCCGCTTTAGTAAAATTGTCTAAATTATCTTGCTCTTCTTTTTCCAAACTCAATAAACCTTCCTGGCGCGACAATACAGACCATTTTTTCAATAACAACATCTGTTCATTCAAAGAGTAAGTTGGCTTGGCAAACAAACTAGATAAATGTTTCAGCGCATCTTTTAGTTGATTAGGTGAAGATTGAATTAAAATGGCACCAATAGTGCCACCAAAAACGATCAAAAATGCAGAAAGATCAAACAAACCACTTATTGGAGCATTGTGATAAAGCTGTGCAAAAACAACACTGGAAATGATGACAATGAAGCCAACAATACCCAATTTATTCATGCTTTAATTCCACGAGTATACGTTTAGCTATTTGATCTAGCGAAATAGATTCTGTTGAAATTCCAGCTTTAGCGACTGCTTGAGGCATGCCATATACAACACAACTCGCTTCATCTTGAGCCCATATCTCAGCGCCTTTGTCTTTCAACAAACGAGCTCCATCACGGCCATCTGCTCCCATTCCAGTTAATATCACCGCAAGCACACTACCACCATAAGATTTCGACAATGAAGCAAATGTAATATCAACACTAGGCTTGTAATTCAACGCTTCACTGCCTTCATGAATCTTTACTTGTCCATTTGGGCCAATCATCATCTGCTTTCCACCCGGCGCTAAATAAGCATAGCCAGGTTTTAAACGCTCCCCATTCTCAGCTTCTTTTACTGAAATTTGGCAATTACCATTTAAACGCTCAGCAAAAGCTTTGGTAAAAGTCCCAGGCATATGCTGAATGAGAACAATTGGTAGTTTAAAATTACGTGGTAGTGCCGTTAAGATTGTTTGCAGCGCAACAGGCCCTCCCGTTGAAGTACCAATTGCTAAAATATCATAAGTTTTCCCGCTAGCCCTTTTATTAACAGCTGTTGTAGCTACAGGCCTAGCAGATAAGGGAGCACGTTGTGATGGAGATGAAGGCGGTTTAGCACCTGAAGCTCCAGCAACACCAGCTGTTGTTTTAAGCGCCGCTCCTTTTTCAGGCATTACTCTGACTCGTCGAGTCGCAATACTCTGAATTCTTTGTTGTAATAACGTAATTGCTTCTTGCTTATCGCGAGCGATATCTTCAAACTTCTTCGGCAAGAAATCACATGCGCCCGCTTCTAAAGCATCTAATGTAGCTCCTGCACCTTGATGTGTTAATGATGAAAACATTAAAATAGGAACAGGGTATGAGGCCATGATTTTTTTAACTGCAGTAATACCATCCATAACAGGCATTTCTACATCCATGGTTACAACATCAGGTTTATGTTTGATAACCATGTCAATAGCTTCTTGGCCATTGTTAGCCGTAGCAATAACCTCTAAAGTTGGCGAAGCATTAATTATCTCACTAACCCGACGACGAAAAAAACTTGAGTCATCTACCACTAAAACTTTAATTGTCATGTTCTTTCCTAGGTATAGTGTTTTAATAAACTTGGTAAATCTAATATCAGTGCAATACCACCATCACTAGTAATCGTCGCACCTGCCATACCAGGTGTACCTGAAAGCAGTTTATCTAAGGCTTTAATAACCACTTCTTCTTGTCCAAGTAGAGCATCCACAACAAAAGCCACTTGCTGCGTTCCAAGTTGTACAATGACAACATGGCCAACCCCTTTCCCATGAATCGCAGGTTCAGCTTTAGGCGCTAACCAATCTCTTAGGTAAAACAACGGAACAGCTCTATCTCGGATCACAATAGTTAGTTGCCCATTGACCACATTCGTCTTAGCCAAATCTAGATGGAAAATTTCGTTAACATTAGTCAAAGGTAACGCAAAAGTTTGTTTTGCAACCACTATCATTAGCGTGGGTAAAATAGCTAAAGTTAGAGGTACTTTAATCTCTAAACGCGTACCTTTACCAAGCGCTGATTGAATTGCAATAGTACCGTTTAATTTTGTAATACTGGTTTTAACCACATCCATTCCAACACCACGACCTGAAATGTCAGATATTTCAACTTTCGTAGAAAAACCAGGTGCAAAAATCAATGAGTAGGCTTCAGTGTCAGTCATTCGATCAGCACCATCCTGATCTAAAATGCCTTTATTAATGGCGATTTGCTTTAATTTATCAGCATCCATACCAGCACCATCATCTTCAATCACTAATAAGATGTGGTCACCTTCTTGAGAGGCTGATAATAAAACTCGACCTTGTGTTTCTTTACCTGACTGCATTCGAATATTCGGCATTTCAATGCCATGATCGACCGAGTTACGAACCAAATGCACCAATGGGTCGGCCAATGCTTCAACCAAATTTTTATCTAAATCAGTTTCTTCACCAACTAATTCTAAACGAATATCCTTGCCTAATTGACGAGCTAAATCACGGACTACACGAGGAAACTTACCAAAAACTTTCTTGATAGGTTGCATGCGCGTCTTCATCACTGAGCCTTGCAAATCACCGGTCACAATTGCAAGATTTGCAATCGCACGTGACATCTCTTCATTTTCTGTTGTTGACTCTAAACTAACTAACCGATTACGAACAAGTACTAGCTCCCCTACCATATTCATAATTTCATCAAGAGTACTAGTATCAACTCGTACCGTTGGTTCAGCTTGAGTAACTTTATTAGCAGCGGCTTTTATAGGCGCTTTTGCTTCAGCTACCTCTATTTTTTTCTCAGGAACAGGTACTTTGACTGGTTCCGGTTTTATCACTTCAGCGGCAACTGCTTCAATTGCTTCTACAGGAGTCTCAGCAACTTCAGACACATTTGTGGAAATCGCACTTTTTCCTTCTCCGTGTAATTCATCTAGAAGCGATTCAAATTCATCATCTGTAATTTCATCCGACGCATTATCATCTACAGCAGGAATTCCACCATGAGTTCCTTTCCCATGCAATTCATCAAGTAGATTTTCAAATTCATCATCGCCAATTTCATCAACAGAAGAAATTGTTTCAGCAACAGACTCTTTGGAGACTTCAGATATATTGACTGGGGCTAATGAATGTTTACCTGCTCCATGTAATTCATCTAATAAAGATTCAAATTCATCTTCGCTTATTTCAGCATTTTCTTCTTTTGCTGGAGAGGCTGCAATTGTTGAACCTGATTGGGCATGCAATTCATCTAATAATGCATCAAATTCAAATTCATCAATATCATCTATACTCGATTCGACTGAAACAGGTATTTCGACTATTTCTGGTTCTGGTTCTGGTTCTGGTTCTGGTTCTGGAGTAGGTACAATTTCTTCATTAGCTTCAACTGTATTACCTTGAATTTCTTCTTCACTTGCAGGTTTACTTAATCGATGCAAAGAATCTAAGATAGCTGCAGGTGCTTTAGGCATTTCTTCGCCATTCTGCACAGCTGAAAATTGCTCATTGATAATATCTAAGGCACCTAAAATAGTGTCCATCAGCTCAGAGTTAACTAATCTATTACCTTGTCTTAACCCATCAAATACGTTTTCAGCACCATGGCAAGTTTCAACAAGTTCAGTTAAAGATAAAAATCCGCCTCCACCTTTTACTGTATGGAAACCTCGGAAAATGGCATTTAACAACTCAGTATCATTGGGGTTATTTTCTAGTTCAACGAGTTGTTCAGATAACAATTCTAAAATTTCCCCCGCTTCGACTAAAAAGTCTTGCAAGATCTCTTCATCTACTTCAAATGTCATTTTCCGTTTCCTTTAAAATCCTAAACTAGAAAGCAAGTCATCAACGTCATCTTGACCATGTACAACGTCCGAACGTGATTCAGCGTCAATGATAGGCCCTTCAGCTTCAATATTTTTTCGTTGTTTTTTAGAAGTTGAAGCTTTTGCCTCTTGCTTACTGCAAACCTTTAGTATGATGATTAATTTAGATTCAATTTCTTTTACTAACTCAATCACTCTGGTTATTATTTGCCCGGTTAAATCTTGAAACTCCTGAGCCATTAAAATTTCAGTCAGCTTGTCACGTAACTCTTGGGCACTACCTTTAGAATGGGTGAATAAATCATCAATTGAATGACATAATGTTTTAAAATCACCAAGCGCTAAATCACGAGTCATTAAACCTTCCCAATTGGGCGTGATTGCTTCTAAATCTTGCATTAACTTATCTGCAATCGGCAAACAATAATCAACAGCATCCATGGTGGTATTGGCGGCTTTATCTGTCATATCTATAACGTAATTTAAACGATTTTGAGCATCAGGTAATTCTTCACCGGCCATATCAACCAAACGAGTATCATTCTGAAAATTTAATAACGCATCATGTAACTCTCGAGTTAATTCACCGACTTGACCAAACATAATACGATCTGTTGTAGCTGAAAAATCAATACTCTCTACAATCTTATTGGCTTCATCAATTTGCTGAGCCTCTAAGTGAGCAACAAGCGCCTTAGCTTGAGAGAGTGAAATGTGTGGCTCCGATTGATTGGCCATACTAACTCCCTATTATTAACCTAGACGTTCGAATACTTTGTCTAATTTTTCTTTTAACGTACCGGCAGTAAATGGTTTAACAATATAACCATTTACACCAGCTTGAGCTGCTTCAATAATCTGCTCACGCTTCGCTTCTGCTGTTACCATTAAAACGGGTAAATGCTTCAAATTAGGGTCTTTACGGATCTCTTTTAAAAGATCAATCCCTTGCATTATTGGCATATTCCAGTCGGTTACCACAAACTCAAAACCACCTTCTTTTAACATAGGTAGAGCGGTATTACCGTCATCAGCTTCAAACGTATTTGTAAAGCCTAAATCTCGTAATAAGTTTTTGATTATTCTTCTCATTGTTGAAAAATCATCAACAATTAAGACTTTCATATTTCTATCCAAAATATTCCCCTGACTAAAACCTTTTACTTATCTTTTACTTACTTAAATAAAAATAGGTAAAAATTGAAAAAACACATCATATTTATAAATTATTTTTTAGCTTCTTAACTACAGTGTGAGCCACTTCTTACAATTACCTTTATTTAACAGGTTTATATAGAATTAACCTTAGATTTCAGTCTGTGTAAGGCTTGGCTAAGAATTTGGCTAACACGTGATTCACTCACTTCTATAATTAAACCAATCTCTTTTAAGTTTAATTCTTCATCATAGTAAAGCGATAGCACTAAGGCTTCACGTTGTGGCAATTGCTCAATCATTTGAGCAAGTTGTTGTGTAAATTGGTGTTCAGACACTTCGTCAAACGTACTATCAAATGTTTCACTTTTTTGTGCAAACATATCGTTAGGATTTGACAGATCTTCATAGGCGATAAGTTTGGCGCAATTCACATCACTTAACATTTGCTGGTACTCAGGCAAAGATAGCTGTAAATAATTGGCTATATCGATTTCTTTTGCATCTTCACCGGTTTGTTTTTCAACAGCATCAATAGCGCTAGCAATAGTTCGACTATTCTTATGGACTGATCTCGGTACCCAATCACCTTTGCGCATCTCATCAATCATTGCACCTCGGATGCGTATTCCAGCAAAAGTTTCAAAGCTAGCACCTTTTGTCGCATCAAAGTTACGAGCAGCCTCTAGCAGGCCAATCATACCTGATTGAACTAGATCATCGACTAACACACTGGCAGGAAGTCTAGCCATTAAATGATAAGCTATTTTCTGCACTAATTCGGAATGCCGAGTGATCAAATCCGATGTGTCAGTTTGATACCCCTGTGCTCTGATCACTTATAGTAGCTCTTTATTACTGTCTTGATGTTCATTTAATAATAATTTTTCAATAAAAAACTCTAAATGTCCACCAGGTTGATGTGGAATTGGCCAGTCACAAGCCCGATTTGCAAGAGCTTTAAAAGCGAGAGAGGCCGGCGTTTTAGGAAAAGCATCAACCACTGTTTTTTGTTTTCTAACAGCCTGCCGAACGTTACCATCAAACGGGATACAGGCAACCAACTCTAATGATGCATCTAAAAATCGATCTGTCACTCTAGTCAATTTAGTAAATAAGTCTTGACCTTCACGTAGACTACGCACCATATTTGCCACAATTTTAAAACGATAGACGCCGTTCTGTTTACTTAAAATTTTAATCAATGCATATGCATCTGTAATAGAGGTTGGTTCATCACAAACAACCATTAGAACATCTTGAGCAGCTTGTGCAAAACTAACAACCATGTTTGAAATACCAGCGGCAGTATCAATCAATAACATGTCTATTGGTGTTTCTAGTGAGCTAAAAGCTTGAATTAAACCAGCATGCTCAACATCTGTTAACTCAACCATAGACTGAGTACCTGAGGTGGCAGGAATAATCATAACGCCTTCAGGCCCTTCGACAATGACTTCATCCAAAGTACACTCACCAGATAAAACATGTGATAGATTTTTAATAACACGAATACCTAACAATACATCCACATTGGCAAGACCTAAGTCAGCATCAAGCACCATGACACGCTTACCCATTTTAGCGAGAGAGACAGCCATATTAAGAGTTACGTTGGTTTTACCCACTCCCCCTTTACCACCAGTTATAGCAATAACTTTGACTTGGTGATTTCTCATTCTTCTTAAACCGCTTGCTTGATCTGCCATCATCTTACTTACTCATCATTTAAAAATAATTAAACCAATATGGTTCACGCTACACAGCATCAGACTTAATCTTCGATACTACTATGCCATTGATGCTTATCTTGCTGTGTTTCCATCATTGTTAATGTACTACTAATTAAATTTTCAACTTTTGCAATTTCAATATCTTCAGGAACACGCTGACCTGTTGTTACATAACTAATGGGCAAAGCATGCTTCATAGTCACGCTTAATACCTCCCCCAAACCAATGCTCTCATCAGTTTTAGTTAAAATACACCCCGTTAATGGGATACGTTTAAAGTGTTGCAAAGCCTCCTCAACGACTCGACGTTGAGCAGTGGAGGGCACGACGAGATAACTTTTAATATTAACGCGACTATTACTCATTAACGTTTCTAACTGTTCTGATAATCGCACATCACGCTGCCCCATCCCTGCAGTATCGATCAAGACCAAACGTTTTTCCCTAAACTGATATAAAATTTGTGACAATTCATCAGCATCTTTTGCAACTCGGACTGCACATCCCATTATTTTTCCATAAGTAGCCAACTGCTCATGCGCGCCAATTCGATAAGTATCAGTAGTTATTAAGGCAACTTGGTCTGGGCCATACTTAATTGCAAATTGAGCAGCAAGCTTAGCAATAGTAGTCGTTTTTCCAACTCCCGTTGGCCCTAATAGTGCAATTGCACCGCCTTGAGTCAATATTTCGTTCTGGCCAATAGATATTTTATCTTGCAATAGCGCTTGAATATATTGTTGAACTTCACTCGATGAGGCATCTTCGGGTACATAGCTAGCAAGCTGATCTGCAATTTCGTTTGAAAAACCTGCATTACTTAACCATTTAATAATCATCGCTCGTACGGGTTCTTTACGCTCAATCTCTTGCCACATTAGCCCTGAGACTTGATGCTCTAATAGTTTACGTAACGAAGCAACTTCTTCACTAATTTTCATGATGTCTTTATTTTCATGGCCACGATTTGGGGTTATAGGCGCTCTTGATAAAGGGCCATTATTTTCTTTTCGATTATTCCAGTTTTGCTGTTCTGCTAGTGTTGGTGGTTGAGCGTTATTGATTGCACCTTTTGGGTTTTCTACTTGATCTTTAAATGAAAATGCAGGTAAATCATCACGTTTTTTATGTATGTTTTTATTATTTTGCTGTGCATTCACTTTACCAAAAAAAGAGTTGAGTGATTTAGCAAAATCTTCTCCACTTTCCTTACGATTACTACGAATACTATTAGGCAAAGTAATTTTAGGAACGGCTTTAGCTTTACTCTGAGACGACAGTTGCACACTATCTTCTTTTAGTTGGCTCAGTGACTCTGCTTTCTCAGCATGAGATTCTGATGCAGATTGTGCTTGATAATCTACAGCGGCAACAATTTCAATACCACCGACTACTTTCTTATTAGACATGATCACAGCATCAGGCCCTAAGACCTCTTTTACTTCAACCATAGCGGTGCGCATGTCTTTTGCAAAAAATCGTTTAATTTTCATTAATTACAACCATTATTGCCCAACTGAGCTAATTATTTTAATCTGTTTATCATCAGGTATTTCTTGATAAGACAGTATGTGTAAACTAGGAATAGTATGTTTTACAAATCGAGCTAAAGTGCCTCGTAACACACCAGATGTTAATAATACAGCTGGTTGTCCTAACAACTCTTGTTGTTGTGATGCTTGAATGAGTGAATTTTGAATTCTCTCTGCTAATCCAGGCTCGATACCAGCCCCATCTGAACCACCCGCCTGTATGGACTTATGCAATATTTGCTCCAACTCAGCAGAAAGAGTGATGACAGGGATCTCCAAGTCATTACCGATAATTTCTTGTACGATCATACGTTTTAATGAAATTCGACAAGCTGCGGTCAATACTTCTGCATCTTGGCTTCGAGGTCCATAGTCCACTAATGTTTGAACAATGGAACGTATATCTCTAATCGCGACATTCTCATTTAATAGGCTTTGTAACACTTTCACAACTGTACTTAAGGATAAAACTTCTGGTACTAGACCTTCGACAAGTTTTGGATGTTTTTTAGCTAACATATCGAGTAAATTTTGTGCTTCTTCATGCCCTAATAATTGCGCCGCATGATTACTTAATATTTGGCTAAGGTGTGTTGCAACAACAGTGGCAGTATCAACAACTGTATAACCTAATGCTTGCGCTTGTTCTCTTTGCGTTTGATCAATCCATACCGCTTCTAAACCAAATGCGGGGTCGATACCCACAACACCATCAATAGGGCCAAACACTTGTCCAGGATTAATCGCCATATCTTTATCATGATAGATATCTGCATGGCCACAGCTGACTCCCATCAAAGAAATATTATAATTATTTGGAGAAAGATCTAAATTATCACGTATATGCACAGGCGGAATTAAAAAACCCATTTGTTGAGAAAGCTTTTTACGAACGCCTTTAATACGGTCAAGTAACTCACCACCTTGTGATTTATCAACAAGTGGAATTAAACGATATCCTACTTCTAAACCAATGGTATCAACGCTACGAACATCATCCCAACCTAACTCTTTCGCTACAGTAGGAGTTCCAGCAGTCACACCACCACTCTCTTTCACTTCTAATGCTTTTTGCTCTTCAACTTTTAATCGCTGTAATTGCCAATATGCACCACCAGCGGCAATCCCCCCTAAGGTCAGAAATGCAAGATGAGGCATTCCAGGCACAATCCCCATTACTAATAATATGCCCGCAGTGATCATTAATGCTTTTGGATCGTCAAACATTTGACCCAACATTCTATTTCCCATGTCAGCAGACGTATTTTCGCGAGTAACGGTAATTGCAGCAGCTATAGATAATAGCAATGAAGGTATCTGAGCCACCAAACCATCTCCAATGGTTAAAATAGTGTAGATTCTTCCTGCTTCCGCTAAAGGTAAATCATATTGTGACATCCCGATAATAAGGCCACCAACAATATTAATAACAAGGATCATTATGCCAGCAATTGCATCGCCTTTAACGAACTTACTAGCACCATCCATAGAACCATAAAAATCAGCTTCCATCGTGACTTCTTCACGGCGAATACGCGCTTGTTCTTGGTCAATGAGGCCAGCATTCAAATCAGCATCAATTGCCATTTGCTTACCTGGCATGGCATCCAAGGTGAAGCGAGCACTCACCTCAGAAATTCGACCGGCACCTTTGGTAATTACAACGAAGTTGATGATCATTAAGATAACAAACACAATCAAACCAACCGCTAAATTCCCTCCGATAACAACTGAACCAAAAGCTTCGATAACGTTTCCAGCTGCATTTCCACCTTCATGCCCTTCCAATAATACAACTCGCGTAGATGCCACATTTAACGCTAAGCGTAATAAAGTTGCTACTAACAGGACAGTTGGGAAAGCAGCAAAATCTAGCGGGCGCTTAGTGTAGATAGAAACAAGTAAAACCACTAAAGCTAATGCAATATTAAAAGTAAATAGAATATCTAATAGCAACGTAGGCATAGGTAAAATAACCATGCCTAATGCAGCTAAAACTAATATTGGAGTCCCTAAACCGCCAAAGAAGATGGCACGTTTCGACCAAATTGATGAGAAAACTGAATTGATAGCGTCACCTAAAGGGTTAATGTATTAACTAAAGGACAAATGATAGCTAATAAATAAAATAATGCTTATTAATCAATTATATTAACGAATTTTAATCC
>JAOFNL010000038.1 GCA_028041985.1 Psychromonas sp.
AAAGTAGGTGTACCACCGCCCCAATGCAATTGGCTCACCGTGCGATCTTTGAAATGAACCGCTTGGGTTGTGATCTCTTTTTCTAAATAATCTAAGTATTTATCTGCTTTTTCTTGGTGGCGGGTGATCACTTTATTACAGCCGCAGAAGTAGCAAAGTTTATGGCAAAAAGGAATATGGATATATAAAGAAAGAGGGCGGTTTGGGTAAGTACTTGTTGATGTTATCAAATCAGAATATGCAAAACTTTCATCGAATTCTAGAGCTGTTGGGTAAGAAGTGTAACGTGGGCCACTGTAATTGTATTTTTCAATTAAGGCCTGATCCCAAACAAGCTGTTGCATTGTGAACTCTCTTTATTCTTTGTTGGTATAAAACGTAATAATAACATTACGTTGATTTGTTTTGTTTTGTTTTGTTTTGTTGAGTTGCGTCAGCTCATTGAATGAAAACAATAAAAAACCTAGTGCTAGGGTCTTTTAGATTGTAAATTCTGCTAGCTTTGCACTTTCTTTAATAATCTCTTCTTCCATCTCAGCTTCAAATAGCTCACGCCTCACGTCGAGAATTTTAATCTCTTTAACGGGACGGCTTTTACGTTCGTCGTGTGTTGGCATGTCTTTTACTTTTTCAAACATAGCCGTTAAAGCTGGATAATTTCCAGCTATATCAATTGGCTGCTCAAGTTGTAATGTTTCTAATAACACGGTTAAGCGAATAGCTGCTTCAGATACGTTACATTGTTTTTGCATCGTTGCTTTGGCAATAAAACGAATACTTTCAACAATATTATTATTTCTATCTTGTATCTTTTGTTGCTTAGCTTCGGCTTGTGCCTGTTCTGCTTTAAGCGCCTGTGTTTTTTGTGTTTTTATTTTATTGAGTAAAAAACCTGCATAAAAGGCAAGTGCAATAATTACTACAACGGCAATGCCTGCTAATATCATATCCATATTGCGTTATAACCTATCTGTATTGATCTAACACTGAGCCTGCATCTTCAAACTGCTGCAGTAAGTCTTCTTCACCATCTTCATCAATCCAACCTAATTCTTTCATTAATTCTTGATGGCGTTTCATTTTTTTATCAACCCAAGCTTGGTCTTCTTTTGATAAGGGCTTGTTATTTTCTGCTTGCTCTAATAAGTCGTTCAAACGGTCATCATTTTCAATCTCATCCAGTTCTTTTTCTGGCGATAATTTTGGTATTGCTTGAGTTTTAATGACTTTAACTTTAGGTTCCATCACTACTTTAGGTTTAGGCGTCTCTTTTGGTTGTTCATTTGGTGTAAGCAAAATAGGAGCTTTACTGCCAACTCGTTTATCATTTTTTGCTTGACGCTGGCTTTGTTGTGCACCTTGTTTGGTCTCAACCGTATTGCGGTTACCTGCTTTATTACCCTTTAATTTGTCTTTGCGTTTTTTATCACGAGCCTTTTGTGCTTGTGATGATGTTTCTTTTCTACTGCCATCAAATTTAGGGCTTGAACTACCTGCTGAGCGGCTTTTCTTAGTACGAGACATGATTAATTACCTTTTGTAATAATCTGAATATATTGCATATTTATATTCATGATAGCGGTGCCATTCGCACCAGAATTTGGGATCTTTATGTTGCGCAGAATAACAGGTTTATAGGACTTAAAAAAGCCTATAAAAAAAGGCATACCTTTGCAGATATGCCCTAATATTTACGCATTAATCGTGAATGATTAATGTAGCGCTGAAATATACTGAGATAGCAGTTCGATATCTTCGTCACTTAGCTTACCAGAAACATCAACCATCATACCGTTTGGATCATTGTGGCGTGCATTCTCACGGAACTTTTCAAGCTGTGATTTAATGTATGCAGCGTGTTGACCTGATATTTTAGGAAACTTTGCTAGCTCTAGACCGTTACCACGAGGGCCGTGACATGCAGTACAACCAGGAATGGCACGTTCCATATCGCCACCCATGTATAAATTACGAGTTTCAACAGCTACTTCTGCCGATACTGTTTGCGGTGTCATTGTTTGAGCTGAATAATAAGCCGCTAGATCTTCCATATCTTGTTCTGAAAGACCTGCTACCATACCAGCCATAATAGGATCAGCACGTTCACCGCTTTTAAACTCTTGTAGCTGTTTAATAAGGTAAGATGAATGTTGACCCGCGATTTTAGGATATAGATTTGATGGACTGTTACCATCAGCGCCATGACAAGCTACACATGTTGCTGATTTAGCTTTCCCTGCTTCTATATCGCCTTGTGCTTGAGCTATGTTAATAAAGCTCAATATTGCGATTACTGCTACTAATAATTTATTCATAACTATCCAATCTAATTCTTAAAGTTTGTTGTTTTAGGCGTGCTACAATATGCGCATAATAAAGCTTATGTAGTTTACACAAGTTTAAGAAAAGTAACAATTTTGCTACACAAACATATGAGGCATATCGTGGAATTTCCAAAAATACATTTTCAAAAAGCGCACTTTTTAATTAGTGCACCTGATATTCGTCATTTAGATAAGCATTTACCAGTGGAAAGTGGTATCGAAGTTGCGTTTGCGGGGCGTTCAAATGCGGGGAAATCTAGTGCTTTAAATCGTCTTACACGCCAAAAAAGTTTAGCGAGAACCAGTAAAACACCTGGCCGTACTCAGCTTATCAATGTTTTTGAAGTTGAAGAAGGTAAAAGACTAATCGATTTGCCGGGATATGGCTTCGCAAAAGTCCCGCTAGAGATGAAATTAAAATGGCAAAAATCCTTAGGTGAATATCTACAAGAACGTGAGTCACTAAAAGGGCTTGTGGTATTAATGGATATTCGTCACCCGTTTAAAGATTTAGACCAACAATTAATTTTCTGGGCGATTGATGCCAATATTCCAGTATTAGCGTTATTAACGAAAGCGGATAAATTAAAGCAAGGCGCACGTAAAGCGACCTTATTAAAAATGCGTGAAGAAGCAGAAAATTTTGAAGGCGATGTACAGGTTGAATTATTTTCATCGTTGAAAGGTTTAGGTGTGGACTTACTAGAGCGAAAAATTGCGCAGTGGTATGGCGAACACGATTTATTAGAGAGTGAAATGAGAGAGAAAAATGAAGAGTTAGTCCCGGATGCTAACCCTTCTGATATTAGTTAAAGCAAAATTGATAACATTACCGTTACATTATTGACGGTAATGTTTATGAGTTCATACTAGCGCGGTAGGGGATCCTCATGATGAAATGTGTCCCCTGTTTGCTCTTCACAAATTGAATGTCACCTTTAAATAATTGGCTAATAATATTGTAAACAATATGAGTGCCTAAACCACTTCCACCTGTTCCTCTTTTTGATGTGACAAAGGGATCAAATATTTTATCTGCCATATCATCAGGAATACCTTTACCAGTATCGCGATAATCAATCACTAATGTTTCATGTTGTAATTCAATATTAATGAATATGTTTCGTTCTCCTTCCCAGTCGTTAAACCCATGAATAATTGAGTTAATTATAAGATTTGAGTAAATCTGCACAAAACTACCAGGGAAACTATAAATAGATAAGTCGACAGGGCAGGTAATAAAAACGGTGGTACGGCTTTGTTTGATCTTATGTTTTAATGAAGTGACTACCTGTTCAACATTCTCTTTTAGATTGAATGAATAGCAAGATTCTGAAGATTGATCTACGGCTACTTGTTTGAAACTGCTGATCAAGTCTGCTGCTCTAGTTAAATTATTATTCAATAATCGACCAGATTCGTTGAAACGCTCAATGACTTCTTCCAAATAGGAGCGAGATAATTTATTTTCTGATAGCTTCTCTTTTAAGGTATTAATCTCTTCTTGTAAAAAAGAAGCCGCGGTAACACTAATGCCGATAGGAGTATTAATTTCATGAGCAACGCCCGCCACCAAACTACCTAAAGACGCCATTTTTTTAGATTCAACTAAGGTTTGTTGAGTCCTTTTTAGTTGTTCAACGGTTTGGCTCATTTGTTCATTACTTGCGGTTAGTGCCGCTGTTCTGGCATTTACTTTCTCTTCAAGTTGGTCATTTAACGACAATATTTCTTGTTCAATTTGTTTTTGTGGCGTGATGTCATGACCAAATCCAATCAAGTATTTGATATCCATTCCTTCGTAGAAAGCAGAGAAGGTCCATAATAAAGTATTAACTTCACCCATTTGGTCATGCATTTTAATTTCAATATTATGCATCGGTTCATTATTTGATAGTTTTTCAAATAACTCTGCCTTACGTTCGCCTAATACAAAAATATCTAACCAATGTTTAGAGTTTAATTCTTCTTGCGAATATCCTGTCAAAATAACTGCAGCAGGGTTAATTGTGACGATTTTAAAGTCTGCATCTAAACAGCAAATAATGGTATTGGAAGAGTTGATAACCGTTGCTGAAAAGTCACGTTCTTGTTGTAGTTCATTAATGGCAATCTCTTTGTCTGTGAGTTCTGCCACAATGCGCTTTTGCATTTTATTGAGCAAATAAACCAACTCATCTAATTCATCGCTAGAAGATGAAATATGGCGATGTCGCCCTTCGAGGATCAAATCTTGATTATGCGAACTGAGTTTAATATTGCGTGTGTATAAAGCGATTTTATTAATGTGTCGGATCACCATGTAGTAAATGATGAATAAAATACAGATGGAAACAACCATGGTTTTTATGGTTTGACTGATTAAAATCAACACTGATTTTTCAATTAGTTGGCCATAAACTTGATCCAATGAGGCCGCGACAAATAAAGTGCCGACGACTTGTCCTTGGTGTACTAAATCAAAGGTTTTACTAATATCGTATTTTTCTTTAATCGTACCTTGCTGTGACATCGCCACTTCAGTATTACCAACCACTTCATGTACTTTTACAAACTGCATGTAAGGAAGATTCATAATACCTTTACTTTGAATATCTATTTGTTCTTTATCAAAGTTCCAAAGGCTGACGGCTAATGGCTGAACAAAGCTTGATTCTATTTGATCTATGCTAGTGTTTATCTTCCCCAAGTCTTGCTGGTAGTCGAATAGCAGTTGTATTGAGGTGATCAAAACGGCTAACACTGAACTACAAATCAAAATGTAAGAAAGTAGACGCACAGATAAGCTATTTTTTATTTTAAAAGGTTGTAGGTTTATTAATGACTTTATTTTTTTTATGGGCATCGATATTAATCCATTACTTACATTTCACTATAAAAGCATGAACAGTTTGGCACAGGTAGTAAATAGTCTGCCAGTTCACTATCAGATTTGTTAGCTATCCCTATATTTTATGATAAAAATATGTGAACTATCCTAGCGAATACCTTGAATTTTGCCATTGTTAACCGCATATTATTATTTCCTTCTCAGACAAGATGAATGCTATGACTACATTAAAAGACTCATGCTTAACAAAAACAGATGGCCTTCCTTTTTTCAGTGGACTGAAAATTGATGAAATTGAACCAACGGTAAAACAAACGATTGCTGATAATAAAGCATTAATCGCACAGAAATTGACTGAGTTAGAGACCTACACATGGGACAACTTTGTTGCCGTAATAGATGAAGCAGATGATCACCTAAGTAAACTTTGGTCTCCAGTGTCGCATATGAATTCTGTAGTGAGTAACGATGAACTGCGTATCGCACATGATGCTTGTTTAGGGATTTTTTCTGAATATGGAACCTTTCTTGGTCAACATCAAGGTTTGTATGAAGCGTATTTAAGTATCGCTAATAGTGCTGAATTTACAGAGTTAAAAGGTGAACAACAAAAAGTTATTGAGAATGCACTACGTAATTTTAAATTAGCAGGTATTGCGTTAGACGATGACAAAAAGCAACGTTATGGTGAGATTCAACAACAACTGTCGCAACTGCAGTCCAGCTTTAGTAATAATGTGATGGATGCTACGTTGGCGTGGAGTAAGTTAGTTGAAGATCTTGATACATTATCAGGATTACCTAAAACGGCAATTGCAGCAGCGAAACAAGCAGCAGAAGAGAAAGAATTAGCAGGTTATTTATTTACTTTAGATTTCCCAAGTTATTTAGCAGTAATGACTTATGCAGATAACAGAGAGCTACGCAAAGAGGTGTATACCGCTTTTGCTACTCGCGCATCGGATCAAGGACCTAATGCTAATGAGTTTGATAACAGCGAAACAATTGAGAAAATTTTAGCGCTTCGTCATGAGCTAGCGCAGTTGCTAGATTTTAATGATTATGGCGAATACAGCCTAGCCACTAAAATGGCTGAAAAGCCTGAGCAGGTTATCGATTTCCTTAATGAACTGGCTGAAAAATCAACACAACAGGCACGTGAAGAACGTGACAATGTGTTAGCTTTTGCTAAAGAAAAAGATGGCTTAGAGACATTACAAGCTTGGGATTTAAGTTATTATGCTGAGCTATTAAAACAACAACGTTATAAAATTTCTGATGAAGAACTACGACCATATTTTCCAGAAAATAAAGTGGTCTCTGGTTTATTTGATGTTGTGCACCGTCTATTTGATTTAAGTATTAAAGAATCAAAAGAGGTTGACCTTTGGCATTCGGATGCTCGTTTCTTTGAAATTTATAACCGCCAAAAAGAACATATTGGTAGTTTCTATTTAGATCTCTATGCACGCGCTCATAAACGTGGTGGTGCATGGATGAATAACTGTCGTAGTCGTCGCCGTAAAGTTGATGGCAGCTTACAATTACCTGTCGCTTATCTGACTTGTAACTTTAATAAACCAGTTGGCGATCAACCTGCATTATTTACGCATGATGAAGTGGTTACTTTATTCCATGAATTTGGCCATGGTATTCACCATATGCTTACTAAAGTTGAATCATCTGACGTATCAGGTATTAATGGTGTTCCGTGGGATGCTGTTGAACTACCAAGTCAGTTTTTAGAGAACTGGTGTTGGGAGCCTGAGGCACTTGCTTTGATCTCAGGGCATGTTGATACAGGTGATACATTACCTGCTGATTTATTGAAAAAAATGCTAGAAGCTAAAAATTATAACAGTGCTTTACAAATGGTACGTCAGCTTGAATTTTCATTATTCGATTTTATTTTACATCATCAATATAAAGTGGGCGAAGAAGGACAGGCTCAGAAAGTCATCTCTGAAATTCGTAAAAAAGTCGCTGTGATTGAAGCGCCTGAGTTTAATCGTTTCCAACATAGTTTTAGTCATATCTTTGCTGGTGGATATGCTGCAGGGTATTACAGTTATAAATGGGCTGAAGTATTATCGGCAGATGCATTTTCAAAATTTGAAGAAAACGGTATTTTCGATGCAGAAACAGGACGTTCATTCTTAACGAACATTCTGGAAAAAGGCGGCAGTGAAGAGCCAATGACGTTGTTTAAAGCCTTTATGGGACGTGAACCGTCGATTGATGCGTTGTTACGTCATTCTGGTATAAAATAAAAACGACCGCTCTCTGGTTACAGTAGCGCATCCAATCAAATTAAAAAGGCTTGAAGTTTATCGCTTCAAGCCTTTTTAGCTATTTAAAATGCAACTTTAAGGATTATTACCACTCAATACCTGCTTGCGCTTTCACGCCATTTTTAAAGGCATGCTTCTCTTCTAAAATCAGGCTGTAAGTATCTACTGCATCAATCAATTCTTGTTTTGGACCACGTCCAGTCATGATCACATTCATATTTTTAGGGCGATTTTTAAGTGCGTCTAAAGTCGGTTGGATATCAAGATATTCATACTTAAACATATAAGTAATTTCATCTAATATCACTAAATTATATTGCTCATCAGCTATTAACTCAGCCGCTTTTTGCCAAGCTTTTTCTGCACTTTCAATATCTTTTTGTCTATTCTGAGTTTCCCAAGTAAAGCCGTCACCCATAGTGAACCAATCAACATTCTCATGACTTGTAAAGAATTTTTCCTCACCTGTAGACATAGCGCCTTTTAAAAACTGCACTACAGCAACTTTATGACCATGTCCCAATGAACGAGCTAACATACCAAAAGCAGAGCTACTTTTACCTTTGCCCGGGCCTGCTAAGAGAATACTAATGCCACGTTCTTCTGTTGCAGCAGCTATTTTTTGATCTTGTTTTTCTTTTACCGCTTTCATTTTTTTTAAATGTTTTTCTTCAGAAAATTTATCATTAGCCATGCTTGTTTCCTTGTCGATAATAAAAAGCCTGCATTAAGCAGGCTTGATAACAGGAATTAATAATTGCTTATTATTCCGCTTTGGGTGCTTTCATCAATATAATGTAACCGATAATACCAGATACTAGTGAAGCTACAAACACGGCAACTTTAGCAATAATTTGGTATTGCGGATCACTGAAAGCTAGGTCGGTAATAAATAGCGACATAGTAAATCCGATACCGGCTAAGAAACCTGCTCCAATAACATGAGACCAAGTAACGCCTGTTGGTAAAGAACCCCATTTAAGGGCAATGAGTAGTTTAGTAAAGAGGAGTACACCTAGTGGTTTACCAATAATCAAACCAGCCGCAATACCTAGTACAATAGGGTTTGTTAACTCTTGCATCATACTGCCGTCAATAATCACACCGGCATTACCTAGTGCAAAAAATGGGACGATAAATAAAGTTGCAATAGGATGTAACGCATCTTCTTTTAGTTGTAGGGGGTTCGCTGCTTGGTAGCTTAAAGACTTAATTTTTTTAAGAGTTTTAATGCTGTGCTTACTTAATATATCTTGTTCGTGAAAGCGTTCACTTTCCAAACTCGCTAATAACTCTTTAGCTTTATTAAGGTAACTATCCATCGATATTTCTCGACGTGATGGAATCGTGAATGCCACGGCAACGCCGGCAACAGTGGCGTGCACACCTGATGCTAAGAAACTAATCCACACCACACTTAAACCAATAACATAATAAAATAAGCGGTTACGTACACCTGCTTTATTAGCAATAGCTAAAACCACAATACCCGCTAATCCAACCATCAATTCATTAAAGAAAATTTGTTCCGTGTAGAAAATTGCAATCACGATCACTGCCATTAAATCATCACCAATCGCTAGTGCAGATAAAAAGACTTTTAACGTCACTGGTACACGGCTACCTATAATGGCTAATACACCTAAGGCAAAAGCAATATCCGTTGCCATCGGGATACCCCAGCCGCCGACCGTTTCTGTTCCTGCGTTGAAGAAATAGTAAATACCTGCGGGTAAAATAACGCCACCTAATGCGGCAAAGAGCGGTAATATTGCTTTTTGCACACTTGATAACTCACCGTCTAATAGCTCGCGTTTAATTTCTAAACCAATGAAAAAGAAGAAAATAGCCATTAAAAATTCGTTGGCTATTTTATGTAAATTGATTTGGTGAACTTTATCGTTTAAACCTGTTGATATCTCCCATATAGTTGTGTGCCAAACATGGTGATACTGCTCTGGTGCAATATTTGCCCAAAGTAATGCGGTAACTGCGGCGATGACTAATAAAACGCCACCTGTAATAGGGCTATGTAACCAGTGCCATTTATGTGAACTCATTGATTCTCCAGTGATTTGAATTTATTTGTATCAGATCCGCTCCAAAATGTGATCTGACATTTGCAATCTACAAGCTTTTCATCGAATAATGAAGCTACTGAGAGCCACATTAAGATCGATTTTAGATCTCACTGAATACCATTTTTTTTGTAAGGTTATAATGAAAAAATCAATTACTATTCTATTTGTTATTGTTTGTGTTTTATTGGTTTCCACCGCTTTTGTTGGTGAGATGACTCAGGCGGAATTACAAAAAATTACTGTTCATCATTCATCTGAAAAATCGCAACAAACAATGACTCAGCAAGTTCAAATAGAGTTACTGAGTTATGATAAATCCTTCTTTACTGCCAACATGAAAATGCAAGTGACCATTCCGATTGAGAATGAGTCACCTTTACAGTTATTAGTTGAATCGAATATTCATCATTATCCATATAAAGCCACTACAGAGAGTCACGTCACTTTTTTGGATGGTGATTTAGCACAAAAGGTGGAATCATTTTTTAACACTAAGGAATGGTTATCTGCTCGAGAGGAGATCAGTTTATTTGGTAACGTAACTGGAGAAATGAAAGTTGTAAATGGTGCCTATAAAGATAACGATGAAAGCTTTAATAGCAACCCATTAACGCTTATTTATCAATACAATTTAAGTGATGAATCCGGTGAGTTTGGACTAGATTGGGCAGGTTTTGATGGTCAAGCTAGTGGGGTTGTATTTGAACTTCAGCGTATTGAGGTTCAATCAGCGTTTTCGACAATTAATAATATTGGATTGAGAGATTACCAATACCAAATGGATGTAGAGAAAATCTCTATTGAACAGGAATTAAATGATCTTATTATTCAAGGTCTTTGGTTAAAAGGGCATAGTGAAACGGCTCATTCACAAACAACAATGAGTAGTCGTAATCATTTAAAAATAAAAGAATATCAGCAAAATAATCAAGTGTTTAGGGATACTGATGTTAACTTATTGCTGTCTGGCCTTAATTTACAGGCAATGGAAGTCATTAAGTCGGGTAACCAAGAAGTTGCAGTGATACAGCAAGCACTGAGTGACTTACTAGGTCAAGGTGTGAATATTCATTTGCAGACACTTCGGTCTACTACTCCGTGGGGCGAAGTCGATGCAGCATTTAATATTGATATCGAGCCAGGTGCGGTATTAGGTGAAGTGGTTAATTATCCACTTGTTCTGATTGATTATATTAATGGCGAGATCGACCTAAGCTTACCACAGCAATTATCGTTACAACCGGATGTTGGTTCATTTTTGCAAATGGGAGTCATGAGCGGGCTATTGATAGAAGAAGAGGACAAACTTACTCTACAGACAAGTTTAGATAGAGGTGAATTAATTTTGAATGGAAAAATTATTGAAATGTAAAGTAGTTAGCATTGCTAGTGAATGCTAACTTACTAATAGTTATTTATCGTAAATAAGGATTACTTACTTTTTCTTGTCCAATGGTCGTCGTTGGACCGTGGCCTGGAAACACTACGGTTTCTGCAGGTAGTGTAAATAGCTTTTTCTTAATACCTGATATTAATTGCCCGTGATCGCCTCGTGGAAAATCCGTTCGCCCAATTGAACCATTGAATAAGATGTCTCCGACAATGATTTGCTTACTCACTGCGTCAAATAGAGCAACGTGGCCAGGTGTATGTCCAGGGACATGTAATATATTTAGTTTAATATTACCCACTTCAATCACGTCACCATCTTCTAGCCATTGCGTTGGTGAAAAGCTACTCGTGTTAGGAAAAGAAAACATCGCACTTTGTGCTTCTAATTGATTGAGCCAAAAAGCATCTTCTTTTTCTGGCCCAATAACTGGCACTCCTAATTCTGCCGCTAATGGTTCAGTACCGCCAACATGATCTAAATGGCCATGTGTCAGGATTATTTTATCAATGGTCACTTGATGGTTTTTTATTGCCGTTAATATGCGCTCAACTTCACCGCCTGGATCAACAAGCGCGGCTTTTTTAGTTTCTTCACAAATGACTAAGCTACAATTTTGTTGGTAAGGGGTAACAGGAATAACAACTATTTTCATTTTAAAATCCTTAAAAAGTCAAAAGGCAACCTAGGTTGCCTTTTATTAAACTAATGCAGTTAGTTTACACTTGAGCTAATTTTTTCTTTTTCACTTCAACTGCTTTAGCTAAATGAATGTGGTTCATTACATGCACTAATGCTTTTGCCGATGCTTCGATTATATCAGTTGATAGACCAATACCATGGAATTTTTGTCCGCTATAGGATGCGACAATATCCACTTGACCCAATGCATCTTTCCCTTTGCCCTTACTGGTGATTTTATAAGAGTCCATATTAATGTCTAAGTCAGACATGCGCATTAAACATTGGTATGTTGCATCAATAGGGCCGTTACCGGTTGCTGCTTCTACAACGCGTTTATCATCGCCTATTTCCATCACCACGGTTGCTGTCGCAACTAAGCTAGAGCCAGATTGTACGTTGATGCTAGATAACTTGTAAAATTCAGGTTTATTATCAATTTGATTAAAGAACAGTAATGCTTCTAAATCATAATCAAAAACTTGCCCTTTTTTATCCGCTAAGGCTAAGAAGCTAGCGTATAACTCTTCTAAATCGTAGTCAGTATCTCGGTAACCTAACTCTTGCATGCGGTGTTGAATAACATGGCGACCAGAGCGTGAAGTTAGGTTTAATTTGTTAGTCAAAATACCCACACTTTCAGGCGTAATAATTTCATAGGTATTTTGTGCTTTTAACACGCCATCTTGGTGAATACCCGATGAGTGAGAAAATGCGTTGGCACCAACAATCGCTTTATTTGATTGAATAGGCATATTACAAATTTGGCTCACTAATTGACTTGTACGTGCAATTTCTACGGGTTTGATATTTGTGTGGTAACCTAATTTTGCTTGGCGTGTTTGTAAAATCATCGCCACTTCTTCAAGTGAACAGTTACCTGCACGTTCACCAATACCGTTCATGGTACATTCTATCTGACGAGCGCCGTTTTCAACTGCAGTAATAGAGTTGGCAACTGACATGCCCAAGTCATCATGACAATGTACCGAGATGATGGCTTGGTCGATATTAGGAACTCGGTTAAATAAGGTGTTAATAATGCCGCCAAATTCACTTGGGTAAGTATAACCGACCGTATCAGGAATATTGATCGTAGTTGCACCCGCTTTAATCGCTTCTTCAACCATCCTACACAAGTTATCAATTGGCGTTCTACCTGCATCTTCACATGAGAACTCAACATCATCAGTGAAATTACGTGCATATTTGACTGCGTTAACTGCCATTTCTAGCACATCATCAAATGAGCGCTTTAATTTGCTCTCTACATGAATCGTAGAAGTAGAAATGAATGTGTGAATACGAAACGCTTTGGCCACTTTTAATGCTTGTGCAGCCGCGTCGATATCTTTAGGTAATGCACGCGACAGCGCACAAACACGACTGTCTTTAATTTCACGTGCGATAGTTTGTACTGATTCAAAATCGCCAGGTGATGAAATAGGAAAACCTACTTCCATAACGTCCACACCTAACCGTTCTAGCGCAAAAGCAATCTGAAGTTTTTCTTTCACTGTAAGGCTCGCGCTTAGGGCCTGTTCGCCATCGCGTAAAGTGGTATCGAAAATAATAACTTGTTCAGACATAGACATTCCTCTTCTAGATATTGGTTTATCGTAGGTATAAAAAAACCCGTTCAGTGACGGGTTTTAGGAGTTCAACTGAGACTATTCAGACACTCTCCACCCGCACGCATTATGCGTTAACAGTAAACTTGGCAGCAGTGAATAAAAGGTAATCATCAATGAATCCAAAAATTTGCTCATAATGAAATGAATAGTTACGTTTTTTAAATTGTGCGTCAAGTGCTTATTGGCATATAAGAAGGAGAGATCCACTTTTACCATAAATAATAGCTTTCTCATCTAAGAGTCCTTTATGTAGCGGTTTATTCAGAGTTACCAAATAAGTTATTTTATTGAATCTTTGGGCTTTTATTTTTATTAAATAAGTACAGTTTATTCTTCATTGATAATCGCGTAAGTACCCGTCGCATAGGCAATTAGTGAGTTTTTATCATCATGAAGTTCAATGGTGACAAATGAGGTTGTGCGGCCTTGGCGTTTGATTTCTGCAGAAGCGAGTAAGTAATTTCCTAAGGCTGGTTTTAAGTAGTTTATTTTTATTTCCATGGTCACGGCTGTGTAATTTTCTTCTAGAGCAGAAACCGCTGCATACCAACCTGTATTATCCATTAATGTTGAAATAACACCTCCATGTACAAAGCCTTTATGTTGTAAATGGTATGGTTTTACATGTAATTCCACTTCGGCTTTACCTTTAGAGAAGCTTTTTAATTCTGCGCCTGTGTGCTCAAGAAATGGAAAAATTATTTCTCTCATAGTGTGCTCCTATCTGATGGAATGATGTGCTTTTTTTATCGCTACTTTATAGTTATACCAATTGTAGTAAGTATGTGATCTAAATTTTGCGCAGAAAAAACAATCCAATTCTAGGCGTAA
>JAOFNL010000039.1 GCA_028041985.1 Psychromonas sp.
AAGAGGTGTTTAATGTTGCTGTTTGTTTTTATGTAAACTTTTACGCGGAAATAGCTTGTTATAGCAAGTAAAGTTGAGTTGTTCACTTTACAAACTTGTTGAATTTTGCATCTTGAATGAAAACGAGAATATTCACATTGTTTATCGTTATGCCTCTAATAAAAAAGCCCACAAAAGTGGGCTTATGATCGATTAAAAACTTCTTTTACTCTGTAGCTTCAGGCTCATCCATTACATCCACATATTCGTTACCGTAGTAAGAAGCTATTAATACTGCTTTAAGCTCTGAAATTAATGGATAACGTGGATTGGCTCCTGTACATTGGTCATCAAATGCATGTTCGGCTAATTCATCTACTTTTGCCATAAACTCTTTTTCATCAACGCCAGCCGCTTGAATTGAAAGTGGAATATCGATCAAAACTTTGAGTTCGTTTAACCAAGTTAATAAATTATTGAGTTTTTGCTCCGTATTTTTGCCTCCAAGATTTAGATGATCTGCAATTTCAGCATAACGAGCACGTGCTTTAGGACGGTCGTATTGAGAAAATGCCGTTTGTTTGGTTGGAGTATTAGTTGCGTTATAGCGAATTGTATTCGTTAATAATAACGCGTTAGCTAAACCGTGAGGAATATGGAATTCAGCTCCTAATTTATGCGCCATTGAGTGACAAACACCTAAAAATGCATTGGCAAAAGCCATACCTGCAATAGTTGATGCGTTATGCACTTTTTCTCTTGCGATAGGATCTTTTTTACCATTAGTGTAAGAGCTTGGTAAATATTGTTTAAGTAATTTAAGTGCCTGTAGCGCATGACCATCAGTGTATTCAGTCGCTAATACCGAAACATAAGCTTCCATAGCATGGGTGACAGCATCGTAACCACCATAAGCACATAATGATTTAGGCATATCCATGATTAAATTCGCATCAATTACCGCCATATTAGGTGTAAGGGCATAATCTGCGAGTGGGTATTTTTGTCCAGTTGTTTCGTCTGTTACCACAGCAAATGGTGTCACTTCTGAGCCAGTACCTGAAGTGGTGGTAATACATACCAATTCCGCTTTTGTACCCATTTTAGGGAATTTATAAATACGTTTACGGATATCCATAAATCGCATCGATAAATCTTCAAAGTCAGTCTCTGGATGTTCATAAAGGACCCACATAATTTTAGCCGCATCCATTGGAGAGCCGCCACCGATTGCTAAAATAACATCAGGTTGATAATTATGGCAGGCTGCTGCTCCCGCTTTTACTACCGCCAACGTAGGATCTGCTTCTACTTCATGGAATACTTCAACTTCCATGCCTTTTTCTTTTAAAATTGAGCGTAGGTCATCAATGTAGCCATGATTAAATAGATAACGATCGGTAACGATTAGAGCACGTTTTTTTCCTTTTAAGTCATCCATTGCAATAGGTAATGAGCCACGACGGAAATAGATAGAATTTGGAAGTTTATGCCACAACATATTCTCTGCTCGCTTTGCTATAATTTTTTTGTTAATTAGGTGTTTAGGACCTACGTTTTCAGAAATCGCATTGCCACCCCAAGAGCCACATCCCAAAGTTAATGATGGTGCTAGTTCAAAGTTGTATAGATCACCGATACCGCCATGGGAAGAGGGCGTATTGATCAAAATACGAGCCGTTTTCATTTTGTCACCAAAATAGGCAATACGGTCTGAATTTGCATCTTGGTCTGTATAAAGTACCGATGTATGGCCTACACCACCTATATCTAATACGATGCCTGCTTGACGTACAGCATCTTCAAAGTCTTTTGCTTTGAATAGCCCTAAAGTTGGAGAGAGTTTTTCATGTGCAAATTCATCATCAAAAGAGGCTTCTAACCCTTCACCAATAAGGATCTTGGTTGACGTGGGCACTTTTACACCAGCTAATGCGGCAATCTTGTGCGCAGGTTGCCCGACTATTTTAGAATTTAATGTGCCGTTAATTATTAGAACCTTACGTACTTTATCTGCATCTTTTTTGTTTAAAATAACCGCACCATATTTAGCGAAACGAGCTTTTACTTCATCATAAATAGAAGCAACGACAATGGCCGCTTGCTCAGAAGCACATACAACCCCATTATCGAAGGTTTTAGACATCAATATAGACGACACTGCACGTTTAATATCAGCGGTTTCATCAATGACAACAGGTGTGTTACCAGCCCCTACACCAATTGCAGGTTTACCTGAAGAATAAGCGGCTTTAACCATACCAGGTCCACCCGTTGCGAGGATCAGGTTGATATCATCATGTTTCATTAGTTTTTCTGATAGTTCAACAGATGGTTCGTCAATCCATCCGATGATATTTTCAGGTGCACCGGCTTTAACCGCTGCATCTAATACTAATTTGGCTGCATAGTTGGTTGCATTTTTAGCGCGTGGATGTGGCGAAAAGATGCAACCATTACGTGTTTTCAGCGAAATGAGTGCTTTAAAAATAGCAGTGGAGGTTGGATTAGTGGTTGGCACGATAGCACAAATAATACCTACAGGTTCTGCGATAGTAATTGTACCGCCTTCATCATTGTGCTCGATAACACCACAGGTTAACTCATCTTTGTATTTGTTATAAATAAATTCGGAAGCAAAGTGGTTTTTAATCACTTTATCTTCCATTATTCCCATGCCTGATTCTGTGGCTGCCATCTTAGCTAGTTCGATCCGTGCAGTGGATGCAGCTAAAGACGCCGCTCTAAAAATAATATCAACTTGTTCTTGTGAATAGTTTGCAAACTTTTTTTGCGCGGTTTTTACACGATCGACCATCGCATTTAATTCAACAACATTATTAACCGTCATACATCTCTCCAAAGCTTTATAAAATGATAAATATGCAGTAACACAGACTCAGTAAAAATAAATTATTTCATTTAAATTTTACTTAATTTTTAAGTATATGAATGCCACTCTTTTATGTATTGATCAAGATCACTGTATTCATCAAATAGATGCTTTGATTTACCTGTGGATAGAGAAGTAATTTTTATTAATCTATTCGAATCACTTATACTGCGTTACAACATACTTTTTTATAAAATGAATACTTCAAGGACATTATAAATATGGGAAATATATCGGCGGCGGCACGTAGTGTTTTGTACTTTTCTGCCTTAGTTGTTTCATTAGCGGGAATAAAAATAGCAGCTCCTATTGTTGTACCTTTTCTACTATCTCTGTTTATTGCCATCATCTGTAATCCAGCGGTTAATTATTTAGAAAGTAAGCGTGTTCCTAGAGGGCTTGCAATTACATTAGTCATTTTTACGATTTTCTTCTTATTTATTGTGTTAGGGGGGGTAATAGGAGCCTCAGTAAATAATTTTAGACAAGCTATTCCTGCTTATGAAGCTCAGTTATCAGAGCAAACTGCATGGGTAGTAGATTGGTTTGCGAGGCATGATATTGTAGTTTCTATGGAGAAAGTACGTGATTATTTTGATCCTGCCAAAGTGATGAATTTAGTGACAACAACATTAACCGGTTTTAGTAGTGTATTAGGAAATCTATTTCTATTGTTGTTGACGGTTGTTTTTATGCTTTCTGAGGGCAAGGTATTTGTAAAAAAGCTGCATATTGCTTTTGATGATTCAGCTAAAACAGAAAAGAAATTAGAGTACTTTTTAAATATGGTTAATCAATATATGGCCATTAAGACCATGGTGAGTCTAGCGACAGGTTCTATTATTGGATTTGTATTGTGGGCTCTTGGTGTTCAATTCTATGTGTTGTGGGCTTTGCTGGCTTTCTTGCTTAATTATATTCCTAATATTGGGTCGATTATTGCTGCAGTTCCTGCTGTTATTTTAACTTTTTTACAGCTAGGCGTAGGCTATGCTTCGGTAGTCGTGGGGTTATTTATTAGCGTTAACATGATCATGGGGAACTTTGTTGAGCCTCGTTTTATGGGGCGTAGTTTAGGTTTGTCTACTTTAGTGGTTTTCTTATCATTAATCTTTTGGGGTTGGTTATTGGGAGTGGTAGGGATGCTTTTATCCGTGCCGTTAACAATGATTTTAAAAATCGCTTTAGAAAGTAGTGATGCAGGGCGTTGGTTTGCCATATTTTTAAGTTCTGATGCTGAAGTTGAAGGGTTTGAACGAACAAGATTAGAAAAATATGGAAAAGATCCTGATGGTGAAGTTAACATCACTGCCAATAAAACTTATACAACGAGTACTATTAAAAGTGTTATTTTAGGTACATCCCCGACAGCGAAAGAAGAAAAATAATATGTTTGAATCTTTATTGGATAAAATGCATTTTCCCGAAGTGCTAGTGGGACAAGAAAAAGAAATGTTTCGTTTATTTCATGGCCGCGGCTTTCATTACCCTCAATTTCAGCATGTTAATATAGATTGGTTGTCTCCTGTTTTATTAGTGATCCTTTATAAAGAAGAAAATACTGAATGGCTGAGTGAGTTAAGCAAATTTCTATTGGAGGAAATGACTCAAAAGGGTTTTGCCGTGCGTAGTATTCAGGTGCAATTTCGTTGTCGCGATCTCGCGCCAACTGAACTGTTGTACGGAGATCCACTAAGTGATTTTGTTGCTTGTGAAAATAATTTATCTTATAAGATCAGTTTAGGTAAAAACCAAAATTACGGTATTTTTCTAGACATGAAAAATGGTCGTACTTGGTTGAGAAATAACAGTTTAAATAAACGGATATTGAATCTTTTTTCATATACGTGTGCATTTTCAACAGCCGCCATTGCTGGTGGTGCAGAACAGGTTGTTAACCTTGATATGAGTAAAGCTGCATTAGCAGTAGGGCGTGATAACCATCGTTTAAATGGTCATGACTTAGCTAAAGTTAAATATTTAGGACATGACTTATTTAAATCTTGGGGGAAAGTTAAACGCTTAGGACCTTATGATATTGTGATTGCAGATCCACCTTCCTTACAGAAAGGGAGTGTTAATATTGAGCGTGACTACCCTAAAATTATGCGTCGTTTACCTGAGTTATTAACCCATGGTGGGCAAGCATTGCTTTGCTTAAATAGTCCTGATCTTGATTTTCAGTTTATCTATAGCGCGTTAGTGGAACATTGCCCACAAGCGAAAGTGATTGGGGTTATTGCACCACCGGTAGAGTTTATTAATATTGAAATAGATAAAGGTTTAAAGTGTGTTCTGGTAGAAATACCAGCCATTTAATTTTTAGCATTAAGGTTTTTAAAGTAACTGAGATTAAAATAAAAAAAGCCCCAACAAGGTTATAAAGCATAACTTGTTGGGGCTTTTTTCTGTACAAAATTTAGATCACATACTTACTACAATTGGTATTAGTCTTTTAATTTTGTTGCCTGTGCAGCTTGCGTTGCTTGAATTGCTGTTAATGCGATTGTGTAAACAATATCATCAACTAATGCGCCACGAGATAAGTCATTAACTGGTTTACGCATACCTTGAAGCATTGGACCAATACTGATTAGATCTGCACTTCGTTGTACTGCTTTATAAGTCGTGTTACCTGTATTTAAATCTGGGAAGATAAATACAGTTGCTTGACCTGCAACTTTAGAGTTTGGTGCTTTACTTTTCGCTACATTTTCCATTACCGCTGCATCGTACTGTAGTGGACCATCAATTAAGAGGTCAGGACGACGCTCTTGAGCAATTTTGGTTGCTTCACGTACTTTTTCAACATCAGAGCCCGCACCAGAATCACCTGTAGAGTAACTGATCATCGCGACTTTAGGGTCAATACCGAATGCGATTGCTGAATCTGCTGATTGAATCGCGATATCTGCTAATTGCTCTGCAGTTGGATCTGGGTTAATTGCACAGTCACCGTAAACTAATACTTGGTCAGGCAAAAGCATAAAGAATATTGATGATACTAAGCTTGCGCCTGGTGCCGTTTTGATCAATTGCAATGCTGGGCGGATAGTATTTGCTGTTGTATGGACTGCACCTGAAACTAGGCCTGCTACTTCATTTTCAGCTAACATCATTGTACCTAGCACAACAGGATCTTGAAGTTGCTCTCTTGCTACAACCTCGGTTAATCCTTTTGATTTACGTAATTCAACCATAGGTGCAACGTATCGTTCAATTACATCTACAGGATCAACAATTTCAACTTCATCTGTTAACTTAACACCTTCTTGAATTGCAATACGGCGAATTTCGTCAGGGTTACCTAAAAGAACTGGTTTTGCAATGCCACGTTGTGCACAAATTACTGCTGCTTGAATAGTACGTGGCTCTTCACCTTCTGGTAATACGATGCGTTGATTCGCTTTACGTGCTAATTCTGTTAAGTGGTAACGGAATGCAGGTGGTGATAAACGACGCGATAGCGATGAATCTTCAGTTAAAGTGTTTAACCAGTGCTTGTCGATATGGCTTGCAATGTACTCTTGTACTTTCTCAATTCGTTCAAGATCGTCAACAGGAATTTCCATGTTGAAATTTTGTAAGCGTTGCGCAGTTTGCCATGTATTACTCTTAATCATTAAGATAGGCAAACCTTTAGTCATTGCACTTTTACATAACTTAAGAACTTCTTCTTCTGGAGTATAATCACCTGTTAGTAATAAACAACCGATTTTCATGCCATTCATCACGGCTAAACAAGCAGCGATGATAACGTCAGAACGGTCGCCTGATGTTACTAACATTGAACCGGCTTTGAAATGTTGAACCATATTTGGAATTGAACGAGCACAGAAAGTTACTGAATGTAAACGACGATTTTCTAAATCACCTTTATTCAAAATCTTAGCTTCTAAGTGAATCGCTAGATCTTTCACGCGTGGTGCCATTAGATCAGCACTCCAAGGGATACAACCTAAGATCGGTAGCGGACTTTTACTGAACATTTGCAATACTTCAAGGTTGCTATTGCTATTTGCTACTGGAATATCAAACATTTCAGATAAATCAGGTCCTGATTTTTCGTTTTCATCAATAGGTGCACCCACCTTGTTGATAATGCAACCAGTGATACGTTTGTTATTTTTGCCGCCAAATGTAGATATCGCAATTTCGATACGTTCTTTAAGCTGTTGTGACGAATCGTTGCTTGGATGAGTAACAAATACCATTTCTGCATTTAAAGCTTTAGCGATACTGTAGTTAATACTATTAGCAAATTGATGCTTATCAGTAGGCACTAAACCTTCGATGATAATAACATCACTTTCTTTTGTACCCTCACGGAAACGTTCTACAATATTTTCAAGCAGTTCAGATGTTTTATCTGAAGAGATTAAACCTTCTGCATAGGTCATTGAAAAAGGTTCTGGAGGAAGCATATTACTTAAATTGCGAAGTGTCGCTGTTGAGCGTTCTTCACCAGAGTCGCCTGCATGTGGTTGTGCAATAGGTTTATAGAAGTTAACAGCAACACCTTGGCGCTCCATAGCGCGAACCATACCAAGACTTACTGAAGTGACACCAACACCTGAACCAATTGGGATCAGCATTATTGTACGAGCCATGACTATTCCTTTTAATAGATCAAAAAAAGGGAGTGATTAACTCCCTTGAATATAAATGAGATTATGCTGAAACTAATTCAGCAGAGTCTTGCGCAATGACCCACTCTTCATTAGTTGGGATAACCATTGCAACAGGTGTGTTATCAGCAGTGATCAGACCAGATTCACCTAATATAGCAGCTGCATTTTTCTCTGCGTCTAATTGGTAACCGAAAATGCCTAGTAGAGATAATACTTTTTCACGAATGATTGCAGAGTTTTCCCCGATACCACCAGTGAATACTAATGCATCAATACGACCTAGAGGTACTGCATAAGCTGCAATATATTTAGCTAATCGGTATACAAACACATCAACGGCAAGTATCGCGCCTTCATGTCCTTTTTCGTAGTTTTCGATTACTTCACGTAGGTCACTAGAAATACCAGAGAGGCCAAGTAAACCACTCTCTTTTTGGACCATGTTCATCACCTGATCTAATGAGTAACCTTCACGCTTAATGAGATGCTCAATAATACTTGGATCGAAGTCACCACTACGTGTCCCCATCACTAAACCTTCAAGAGGTGTCATTCCCATACTTGTATCAACACTTTCGCCATTCTTAACAGCAGTGATAGAGCCACCGTTACCTAAATGAGCGGTAATAACATTAGTTTCATTTAATGGTTTGTTTAATACTTTAGCTGCTTCACGACTAACATATAGGTGGCTAGTACCGTGCATACCGTAACGACGTACCCCTTTATATTTATATAAATTAGTAGGTAATGCATACATGAATGCTTTTGCTGGCATTGTTTGGTGGAAAGCCGTATCAAATACAGCGATTTGAGATAAAGTAGAGAATGCTAATTGTGCTGCTTTGATACCCATAATTGCTGCTGGGTTATGAAGAGGGGCTAAAGATGCACACTCTTCGATGCCTTCTAATACTGCACTATCGATAATAACTGATTTAGTAAATTTTTCACCACCGTGAACTACACGGTGACCAACTGCGACGAATTGTGCTTCAAGACCATCAATTTTCTTAATGATATCTTCAACAATAAAGCTAATTGCTGCAGAATGGGCACTGTTTGCCGGGAGGTTTTGTGATTCTTTTTTGCCGTCAAACTTCCATTTAATACGTGCGTCAGGAAGGTTAAAACATTCTGCTAAACCACTGATGATTTCGTCACCATTGTTAGCATTGATTACAGCAAATTTAAGCGAAGAACTACCGCAGTTGAGTACAAGAACTAATTTATTGCTCATGAAGAATTCCAGTCAGTAAAATATAAGCATGAAATATCAAATAAATATTTGATATTGCGTTAAAGTATAATCAGTATTTATAACTTAAATGATACTTGTCATTTGGTGACATCGCTCACATTAAGCTATAATACGAATATTACCCTTATGTAATAAAATTACAAATAACAATTTGATAAAAATTATTTGAAATCAAGTTTAGTGTAAACATTTTAGTTGATTAATATTTTTGTAGATCATGGTAACAAATTTAGAGGAGAATTTATTTGTTTAATTTTTTTAGTTTATTAAAGCAGGGTGACTATTATTTAAAAACATGGCCAAAACAACCTTGTTTATATTCTTTATTTATAGATAGTAAAATGGTTTGCTACACACAGTTATTGATTAAGCTTTTTCCTATTTTTATTGTATTAGTTACATCGCTTTACATGGTTTTTCCACTCTATTTTTCGTGGCCAAGTACTGCTACTTTTATTCTGTTTTTAATTGGGTTACCGGTTCATTGCCTCCTATGGTTAGGTAAGCGATCACAGCAAGTACTCTCTCCTGCGCTATTTAACTGGTATCTTGAAATTAGTGAAGTATTAAACGGGAAAAATTTAGGGCAACAAGTGATGATTGATAAACCACGATTTCTCGACTTAGCCAAATTATTAAATAAAGGCTTTAAAAAAGGTGGTGATAACTTTTTATACAATAATGAGTTAATTTAATTTTTAAGAAAGACTTCGATATTAAAATCACATTCAACTTTCCACCTCTGCTGACCGAGCAATTCGGTTAGCTTTTCAGGGGTAAATTTCCAAGCAAAAGGGGTCATATTAATTAAATCCTTTAATTGCTGTGGGTCATCAATGTCTAGTTCATAATTGAGTGTTATTTGTTCTACTTTTGTAAAACCTTTAACCGCTTCATTTTCTTCAGCATGGCTGTTTACCTGTTCGTATATTGCTTCTCTTAACTGAAATAGATGACGTGGGGCAGGTGTAACTGTAATTAAATAACCATTTTCTTTAATTAATCGTGTTAATTCTTCTGCTTTGGAAGGTGCATATATGCGTACTATTAAATCAATACTGTCATCTAATAAAGGTATTTGGTAAGCGCTTGCAACACAAAAGTGGATATCTGGATAACGTTTAGCGGCATAACGTATAGCGATTTTAGAAATGTCTAATCCAACTATGTTATGCGAACTTAGTTGTTGTTTAAGGAGGTTTGTGTAATAACCTTCACCACAACCTAAATCTAATAGTGTTGCTTGTTTAATATTCGCTAGATATTGCTCGCTAATTTGGGCAATTTTTTGTGCAAGAGGGAAATATCCTCCAGTACTTAAAAAAGCACGTCTCGCTGACATCATCTCTTTATTATCACCCGGATTTTTAGAGCTCTTAGATTGTACAGGTAACAAATTGAGGTATCCCTCTTTAGCAATATCGAAGTGGTGATTATTTTCACAAACTTCAGTGTTATTAATTTTAGTGAATGGGCTTCGACATAGAGGGCAAATAAATGGAGTCATATCTTTACAACTTGGAGAGGAGGTTAGCATAAAGGCAGTTGATACTGCCTTTATGGATTAAAAATAAGATAGGATTTTTGATCTTAAAAAATAACATCTGGGTGATATTTTAATAGTACATTTTGTACTGCAACCATGGATTCTCTTGGTGGAGGACTTACTCCTTCGAGTGGATATATCTCCCCCATTGCTATCCATTTATGCCTGCCAAGTTCATGGTAAGGTAACATTTCAATTTTTACTATATTTTTCATCGGGGCAATAAATTCCCCTAATGAGTGCGCATCGTCAAGATTGTCAGTAATTCCTGGTACGACTACATAGCGTAAATAGACTGCTTGATCATGCTCATGTAAATATTTCGCAAATTCTAAGGTGTATTTATTGCTGACATGGGTTAAATCGATATGCTTTTTATTATCCATTTGTTTAATGTCTAATAGGACTAAATCCGTATAGTCTAAAATATCTTTAGTTGTTTGATCTATTTTTCGAACAAATCCATTGGTATCTAAGCAAGTATGTATTCCTTCTAAACGGCAAGCTTTAAACATCGCTAATACAAATTCAGGTTGTAACATAGCCTCGCCACCAGAAATAGTAATACCGCCACCAGAGGCATTCATAAAATGACGGTATTGAAGCAGTTCTTGCATTAATTCATCAACGGTTGTTTCTTTACCGCCTTCGGTATCCCAAGTATCGCGATTATGGCAATACTTACAGCGCATTAAACAGCCTTGTAAAAAAATGATGAAACGGATCCCCGGACCATCAACGGTGCCGCAGGTTTCTATTGAATGAACGCGTCCAGTCACTGACATTTTCTAACCTCGTAAACTAATTATTTGTACTCTTTCAGTGCAAGAAAAAATATAAATAATTATTTTGATAACAGATAAAAATAAAGGTTTCATCTGTTAAGATGAAACCTTTTTTAATTATAACAGGCAAATCTAATCATTTGCCTAATTATTTTATTTTTAAAGTGTTGCTGTAAACGTACGTGAGATTACGTCTTGTTTTTGCTCTGCTGTTAATGAGTTAAAACGTACAGCGTAACCAGAAACACGGATAGTTAACTGAGGATATTTCTCAGGGTTTTCCATTGCATCTAATAACATTTCACGGTTCATTACATTCACGTTTAAATGTTGACCACCCTCAATTTGAGGAGTGTGCTTAAAGTAGCCATCCATTAAACCAGCTAGATTTGATTTTTGTGAATCGTCAGTCTTACCTAATGCGTTTGGTACGATTGAGAATGTGTATGAAATACCATCCTGTGCGTAAGCAAACGGAAGTTTAGAGACTGATGTTAATGATGCTACAGCACCTTTTTCATCACGACCATGCATTGGGTTCGCACCTGGTGCAAAAGGAGTACCTGCACGACGACCATCTGGAGTGTTACCTGTTTTCTTACCGTATACAACGTTAGAAGTAATAGTAAGAATTGACTGTGTAGCACGTGCATTACGGTACATTGGACGTGATTTGATTTTTTTCATGAAGGTTTCAACCAATTCACAAGCAATATCATCAACACGTGGGTCGTTATTACCAAATTTAGGGTAATCACCTTCGATTTCAAAATCAGTTGCAATACCATCTTCATCACGAATTGGTTTAACCGTTGCGTATTTAATTGCTGCTAGTGAATCCGCTGCAATTGAAAGTCCTGCAATACCACATGCCATTGTACGAGAAACGTCACGGTCATGAAGTGCCATTAATGCTGCTTCATAACTGTATTTGTCATGCATATAGTGAATACAGTTTAGTGCAGTCACATATTGTTCTGCTAACCAATCCATGAAGTGATCAAGGTTTGAGTATACTTCATCGTAATCTAATACTTCAGATGTGATAGCTGGTAATGTTCTAGGGCCAACTTGTGCTTTAGATTTTTCATCAACGCCGCCGTTAATTGCGTATAGAAGTGTTTTAGCTAAGTTTGCACGCGCACCGAAGAATTGCATCTGTTTACCAACAATCATTGGTGATACACAACAAGCAATTGCATAGTCATCGTTATCAAAGTCATTACGCATTAAGTCATCATTTTCATACTGGATTGAAGAAGTATCGATAGATACTTTGGCACAGTATTTTTTGAAGTTAGAAGGTAAATTTTCTGACCACAAAACAGTAATATTCGGCTCTGGAGAAGGGCCCATTGTGTATTGAGTATGTAGGAAACGGAAACAGTTTTTAGTAACTAGTGTACGACCGTCAACACCCATACCACCGATAGATTCTGTTGCCCAGATTGGGTCACCAGAGAATAGATCATCATATTCAGGTGTACGTAAGAAACGAACCATACGTAGTTTCATAACTAAGTGGTCAATTAATTCTTGTGCATCAGTTTCAGTGATTAACCCTGCTTTTAAATCTTTCTCGATGTAGATATCTAAGAAAGAAGCGGTACGACCAAATGACATTGCCGCGCCATTTTGAGATTTAATTGCCGCTAAGTACCCGAAGTAAGTCCATTGGATTGCTTCTTTTGCATTAGTTGCTGGACCTGAAATGTCAGAACCGTATTTAGCTGCCATGACTTTCATTTGTTCTAAAGCACGGTATTGCTCGAAGATCTCTTCACGCAATTTCATAGTATCTTCTAAAGAAGTACCTGCTACTAGTTCTGCTTCTAAGCTTTTGTGTTGTGCTGCTTTTTCAGCCATTAGGTAATCAATACCGTAAAGTGTTACACGACGGTAATCACCAATGATACGACCACGACCATAAGCATCTGGTAAACCAGTTAACACACCTGATTTACGACATTTTAAGATGTCACCCGTGTAAACATCAAAAACACCTTGGTTATGTGTTTTGCGGAATTCAGAGTAAGTTTTTTGAATGCCAGGATCTAATTCTTTACCGTAAACTTTACAAGAACCTTCGATCATACGAATACCGCCGTTAGGGATAATCGCACGTTTTAGTGGTGCTTCAGTTTGTAAACCAACAATCGTTTCTAATTCTTCGTTGATGTAACCTGCATCGTGAGACGTGATAGTTGAAACCACGTCTGTATCAAAATCAACTGGGGCATGTGTGCTATTTTCTAGCTTAATGCCTTCCATTACTTTTGCCCACAGCTTATCTGTTGCTGGAGTTGCGCCAACTAAAAAGCTTTCATCGCCGTCATAAGGAGTGTAGTTTTTTTGGATGAAGTCACGAACATTAACTTCAGTCTTCCACGTATCACCAGCAAAACCTTCCCATGCTGATGCAAATTTTTCGTTCAATTTAGACATAAAGATTTACCTTTATAGTTAGTGATTAAAAAACAGTTATCAAATTGCCTATGCGATTAATTTTAATAGCTAGATTAGCGCAATTCTCAATAATCTTGCCCTCTATGAATAGGGCTGTTCATAATGCAGTCTACCGATGGTTAGCCATCTTAGATGAGTTATGAAAATAATGTAACAAATATAGCAACGGAGAATAAAACCTACAACTCTTTATTAAGAGTAAGCGAGCCTTTTTAATAGATATAATTACTACATTTACTATTAAAAACTTTGATAGAATATTAGCTAGCTTGTTACTTGAAAGTCAGAGTTTCATACCCATTCTTCATCAAAGAAGTGACTCTTTAATGGATTAGT
>JAOFNL010000004.1 GCA_028041985.1 Psychromonas sp.
AATTGCCAATCAGCATCTCCAAAAAAGAAAACTGACCATTCAAAAAATCTAAATCAACTTTTGCGTAATAAAATGCAAATGTGACGGTGACTGCCATGATCACCACCAAAAACTTATCTGGCGTATGGTCACCCTCTCTGCGTTTTTTCTTCCATGTATTAACAATGGCTAATATTGAAACGATTGAACATGACCAAATAAGGTATAGAAATAATTTAATTTCTACATATTGATAATATTGAGCTTCTTCAATTCCGACATGGTTCATTATCATCGGTTCAAAGCTTTCACGATGATAGTGGAAACCAAGCATATACCCAAGAAAAGAGAGCCATAATAGGACAGTAAACCAGAGTAATAAAAATCGACGCCACTCATGAGCGTTATGAAATCGTTTACGCACAAATTTCTGTTCCATTGTAAACCTCATTTATCTTATTATTATCAGATCATAGACTTGTATCTGAGACTAGCCAAGGTAAGATATGCAGCAATTAATTATTTTAGTATAAAACAGTTAAAACTGTGATTATGGAGCACTATTTACGATGTCTAAAACACCCATTTTTGATATTTTCAACAGCAAATTTTCATTAGGTAGCCAAGTAACCGTTAAAGGTTGGATCCGAACACGTCGTGATTCAAAAGCAGGTATTTCTTTTTTAAATATTTATGATGGTTCTTGCTTTGACCCTATACAAGCTGTGGTCCCTGCGGAATTAGAAAATTATGCCACAGAGGTGTTAAATCTATCAGCGGGTTGTAGTGTTGAAGTGACTGGTAATTTAGTGGAAAGCCCAGGAAAAGGCCAAAAGTTTGAACTTCAAGCAACGTCTGTAAAAGTACACGGATTCGTTCAAGACCCTGATACATACCCAATGTCAGCGAAACGTCATAGTATTGAATATATGCGAGAACATGCACATTTGCGCCCTCGCACTAATATGTTCGGTGCGGTAACGCGTGTTCGTAACTGTTTATCTCATGCAATCCATAACTTCTTTTATGAACGTGGATTTAACTGGATCAGCACACCAATCATCACTGGTAGTGACTGTGAAGGTGCTGGTGAAATGTTCCAAGTAAGTACATTAGACATGGAAAATTTACCACGTAATGCTGAAGGAAAAATCGATTACAAAAAAGATTTCTTTGGTAAAGAAACATTTTTAACGGTTTCTGGCCAATTAAATGCTGAAACCTATGCTTGTGCCTTAAGCAATGTTTATACATTTGGTCCAACTTTCCGAGCTGAAAACTCAAACACAACTCGCCACTTAGCTGAGTTCTGGATGGTTGAACCTGAAATTGCTTTCGCTGATTTAGCTGATGCTGCACAATTAGCAGAAGATATGTTGAAATATGTATTCAATGCAGTATTAACTGAACGTGCTGATGACATGGTTTTTTTTGCTGACCGTGTTGATAAAGACGCGATCACTCGTTTAGAAAAAATGGTGAGTTCTGAGTTTGTTCGTATGGATTACACAGACGCGATCGAGATTTTACAAAACTGCGGCAAAACATTTGAATACCCAGTTGAATGGGGGGTAGATTTACAATCTGAACATGAGCGTTACCTTGCTGAAGTTCATGTTGGTGCGCCAATCATTCTACAAAACTACCCTAAAGATATTAAAGCTTTCTATATGAAATTAAATGCGGATGGTAAAACTGTTGCTGCGATGGATGTATTAGCACCTGGTATTGGTGAAATTATTGGTGGTAGCCAACGTGAAGAAGACTTAGTTGCGTTAGATAAGCGTCTTGATGAAATGGGCTTAAATAAAGAAGATTATAGTTGGTACCGTGATTTACGTAAATATGGAACCGTTCCTCATGCAGGTTTTGGCCTTGGGTTTGAACGTTTAGTTTCTTATGTGACAGGAGTTCAAAACATTCGTGATGTAATTGCATTTCCTCGCGCACCAGGCACTGCTGAATTCTAAATTTAATAAAAATAAATTCATTTATAAAACCAGTTTAATTACTGGTTTTTTTTCAACTAAAATTTAATTTAATACCAATCGAAGTAAATAGCTGATCTATTTTACTGGGTAAAACAACTTACTTCTAAATTCAATATAAAAAAAAGCACAGCAAATGCTGTGCTTTTAAAATTAATTTAATACACGCGAATTATGATTCGTTATACATTTCTAAGTTCGCTATTTCTTCTCGTTGAGTTTGTATCTTTTTAGCATCTTCACTACGTAAACTTGCTAGGTATTCAAAGTATTCTTTATTGATATTCTTAGTGACATATTTGCCATCAAATACTGAACATTCAAATTCTTTGATAGAAGGGTTTTGTTTACCGACTGCATCTTTAAGATCTTGTAAGTCTTGGAATATTAAACGATCAGTACCGATACAATCGTTAATTTGCTCAACATTACGATCATGTGCAATCAATTCTTCTGGTGTCGGCATGTCAATACCATATACATTAGGGTAACGAACCTCAGGAGCAGCCGAAGCTAAATATACTTTTTTAGCACCTGCTTCTCTTACCATTTCAATAATTTGCTCAGAAGTTGTTCCTCGTACTATTGAATCATCGACTAATAATACGTTTTTACCACGGAATTCTGCACTAATCGGATTTAGTTTACGACGAACAGATTTACGACGTTGCTTTTGTCCTGGCATGATGAAAGTACGACCAATATAACGATTTTTTACAAATCCTTGGCGGTAAGGAATACCTAATTCTACTGAAATTTCTAATGCGATATCGTTAGACGTTTCAGGAATAGGAATAACAGCATCAATTTCAAGATCTGCCCAATCACGTTTAATTTTTGCACCTAATTTACGCCCCATTTCTAAACGAGCTTCATAAACAGAAATTCCATTTAGCGTGGAATCTGGTCGAGCAAAATAGACATATTCAAAAATACATGGTGTTAATGTTGTATTTTCAGCACACATTTGTGTATGAAGCTTTCTATTTTCAGTTATATAAATAGCTTCACCAGGTTGGACGTCACGCAAGAACTTAAACCCGATAGTATCTAAACCAACACTTTCAGATGCTACGATATATTCAGTATCTCCTTCTTCTGTTTGACGTGAACCTAATACTAGAGGACGAATACCGTCAGGATCACGGAATGCCACTAAACCATGATCAATGATCAATGAAGCAACTGCATAGGCACCACTAATTTGTTTGTGTACTTCAGTCACTGCCGCAAAAATATCTTCGGGTAATAAACTATCAGCTTTAGTTTTAGCAAGTTCTGCTGCAAAAATATTTAACAGTAATTCTGAATCAGATGTTGTGTTGATATGGCGGCGAGACTTAATTAATGCAGCACGTAATTCTTTAGCATTGGTTAAATTTCCATTATGTGCAAGTGAAATTCCCCAAGGAGAGTTAACATAAAAAGGTTGGGCTTCAGCAGCACTAGAACTTCCTGCTGTAGGATAACGAACATGGCCAATACCACTATTACCTTTTAAACGTTGCATATGCTTAGTTTCAAAGACATCTTTTACTAAACCATTTGCTTTGCGTTGTTTAAAATTACCTTTAAAGGTAGTTACGATACCTGCGGCATCTTGTCCACGATGTTGTAAAACCGTCAATGCATCATAAATACTTTGATTGACAGGAGTTGAACCAACGATACCCACTATTCCACACATAATTTAAAGCCTTTCTATATTTAAGAGAATTCACTCAAAAAGCACAATGAATGTACTTTCAAATTAAGTAACTAATTTGTACCAAACAACAACTAAGCAGTTGTAGATTGTAGATTTTTTAGAAAACTTGATGAGTTTTCTAAATGTTCAAAAAACCATTCAATGACAATGCCAAATTCAGGCACTAATAATGACTCTTTCCACCACTGTGCAGTGTCAAATGCCGTGAATGAATCAATAAAGAAGAGTATCGCGCTTACGATCAAAATCCCGCGTATTGCTCCGAAAACAACGCCTAATATTCTATCAGTGCCTGATAAGCCAGTAACCACGACGAGACGGTTAATAATGTAGTTTACTAATGCACCAATTAACAAGGTGACAATAAATAAAATCGCAATAGCCGCGCTATTGCGAATAAGATCATCTTGAATTTGAGTTAAGAACTGAGCCACTTCTGGATAAAAACTGCTTGCTATGAAGAAGGCTGCAAACCAAGTGACGAGTGAGATAGCTTCTTTTGTGAAACCTCGAATTAAACTGATTAACGATGAAAAACCAATTACGCATAGAATAGCGATATCAAACCAATTCATACAAGCCCTAATATTTGTAATTTGAAGTAAGTATTTAACGCGCGCATTCTAACAGAGAATTTTTTGAAAGGCTTCAAAAACTAAGGCTCAATTGGATTAAAGGGTACTAATTGACCATTTAAATCAGTTAAACGTTTTAATCTTGGTAATTGACCTTCTAACTTTTCTTTTGAAACATCAGGACCAACAAATACACGAGTGAGTTGTCCTTCAATAACTTCTCTAGGTATGGTATGTACTTGGAATCCAGCTTTATTGAGTTTTTTTAGCAGCGTATTAATATTATCTTTATTCTGAAATGCACCAAGCTGGATAGTCCAAGCAGAGTCAGTAAAAGTTGGTTTATCATTTATAGACGATTTTTGGGTCGTTGAAACGCCTACTGGTTTTGATTCAACTTTAATTGGTTCTGCAGTAGGTTCTATCACGTCTTGCTTATCATCAATGACCGTTGTCTCAGCAATTTCTTCAACTTTCCACTCGGGAGCATCTATGGTTTCTTGTTCATTTTCACTTGAAGTTATGTCTTGATTTTCTACTACTATTTTATCTTCTTGAAGTGAAGCTTGCTCAGAAAAATTTTGTGAATGTTCTTTCAAATCTGGTTTAATTGGTGTTGCGACAAACTCTTGTTGATAAGCTGTTTTTTGGCCATCAATCAGAGATGGTAAAAAAATAACCACAAGGGCGACTAAAATAGTAATACCTACTAAACGATTTTTAAACTGAGATGCCACGTTTTACCCTTGCCAATTGGTTAATATATCTGAGACGGTGTGAAAAGAACCGAATACAATGATTATATCAGATGCGTTTACATTATTAGCCACCTTATCAACTGCACTAGCAACATTTTCAAAACACGTCACATTATGATTATTGTTTTTACTATTGTGATAGGCTTTTAAAAGCATTTCTGCTCTCGCTCCTCTATGACAATGCAAATTTACAAAATTGTAATCTGTAATTTGTTCGTTGATCGCAGATAATGTGGAAGTCATATCTTTATCAGCTAACATACCAACGATCGCATGTACTTTACAGTCTTCACCTTTTTCGGCACGTAAACGTTTTATTTGTAATGCCAAATATTCAGCAGATTGTGGATTGTGTGCAACATCAATATAAAAATCGCAATTAAAACCATTAAGCTGTTGTAAACGCCCTGCTAATGAAGCTTTCTCTATCGAGCTAATAAGTATTGACGAAGGAATATCTAACTCTAATGCTTCAATCACTGCCAAAGCAGTTGATGCGTTTTGAATTGGCATTAAAGTTTGCTTAATAGGCGATAAAGTTTTTTTACCATGCCATGACCAAAATAAGTCATTGATAATAGTAAATTTAAAATCTTGTGAAGCTAATTTCAATTGTGCTGAAATAGCATTAGCGTGGTCGATTATTGATGTCGGGACTTCAAGATCACCACAAATAGCAGGTTTATTTGCTCTAAATACACCTGCTTTTTCATAGCCAATGGCTTCGCGATCACTACCTAACCAGTCTACATGATCAATACCAATTGTTGTGACAACACTGATATCTGATTCCACCATGTTAGTTGCATCTAAACGCCCACCTAAACCAACTTCTAATAAAATATAATCACATTGTTGCTGCTGTAGAAGATACAAACAAGCTAGAGTAGCAAATTCAAAATAACTCAAAGAGATATTTTGTCTTGCTACTTCGATAACCTCAAAGGCCTCACAGTGTAGTTGGTCATCAAGTTCAAGAAGGTTGATCCTTAACCTTTCGTTATAACGATGTATATGTGGCGAACTGTATACCCCAACTTTAAAACCAGCATCAATTAATATTCTCTCCAAATAAGCACAAGTAGTACCTTTCCCATTGGTGCCTGCAACCGTAATCACTTTGGCATCGAAATGGATTAGATTAAGTCGCTCACCCACTTCACTGATTCGTGTCAAACCAAGTTCAATTTCTTTAGGGTGTAATTGTTCAAGGTGAGTTAACCACTCATCTAATGAATTCGCTGAAAAAATTGTTGTAGGCATATTGTTTGTCATCTTAATTGTTCATACTAAATATCTAAAAATAAAGGGCCACAGGCCGGTCTTGGTAAATTAAAATGCTCAGGATAGTCTACTTCAACTAAATATAAGCCACCTGGTTTGGCTGTAGCTGCGGCTTTAGCACGATCTTTATAAGTTAACAAAGTTGCTAACCAATTAATTGGTTGTTTTTCTTGTCCAACTTCAATCAAACTACCTGCTATATTTCGAACCATGTGATGTAAAAAAGCATTCGCTTTAATATCTATAACAATAAAATCACTGTGTCGAGAAACATTTAAATATTCTATCGTACGTATTGGGCTATTGGCTTGGCAATGCAAGGCTCTAAAAGAAGTAAAATCTTGTTCACCTACTATAAACTGACCCGCTTGATGCATGAGATCGGCATCTAAATCACAATGATAGTGACTTAATCCTTTACTAAGAATGCCTGGACGATAAACACCGTTATAAATAATGTAGCGGTAACGACGTGCTGTAGCAGTAAATCTTGCGTGGAAAGAGTCATCAACTTCTTTTACCCAACGAACAGCGATATCATCTGGTAATTTCGCATTAACACCTAGTGTCCAGGCACCAATTTGGCGATCTGAATCTGTATCAAAATGGACCACTTGACCTGTCCCATGAACACCTGCATCTGTACGTCCAGCACAGTTTACTGTTACGGTATGATTTGCAATGTTAGACAATGCTTTCTCGAGTTCTTCTTGAACTGAGTTAACTTCTTTTTGTCTTTGCCATCCATAATAGTTGGCTCCATCGTATTCGATACCTAAAGCAATGCGCATGTAGATCAATCCTTTTAAAAAACGTAAGTATATACAAATGCCTAATAATTTAAACAGGCAACTCTGAGATGATTGCAGGGAACAAACTACTTGCTTAAAATTCAATCAAATAGGTTTAATACCAATCGAAGTAAATAGCTGATCTATTTTACTGACTAAAACAATTCACTTCTTCGTTGTCAATTTCGTAAAGGGAATAACCAGTTATGTGAATTTACGCCTCAAATTGAATTGCTTTTTTCTGCGTTGAATTCAATCGTAATAGTTAAGCTATTACTCAATTATGCGCCTTGAACTTCACTATTTTTCCTTCGCAATAATTGGTCATTTAATTAACCGAATGGTATTACTACAATGGGTTTAAGTAAAAATTGTAATAGAAATAAAAAATGACAGCCGAAGCTGTCATTTTAAGTTACTGATTATCATTGATAAAGCTAACGGCTATTCAGCTTTTTGAGCTTTTGGTTTTTTAGCTGATTTCTTCTTAGGTATCTCTTCGACCCATTTAGAATCAATATATTTAGCGGTCCAACCAGTTGCTTTCTTATCTATTTCAGTCATCACATATTGCTCTTTATTTTTACGACTATAACGAACAATAGATAGATTTCCATCAGGATCTTTCTGTGGTGCATCAGCAAGATAGTAAAACTTTTCAGAAATTCTATCACGGAATTTTGCAAGTTCAGCTACTTTAGGCGCGCGTGTTTCACGTGACTTTGGAAACGTACTAGCCGCTAAAAAAATGCCTGCAGCCCCATCACGAAGAATGAAATAAGCATCGCTTTGTTCACATTCTAATTCAGGTAAATGGACAGCATCTTCTTTTGGAGGAGCAACTTCACCACTTCGTAATATTTTACGTGTGTTTTTACACTCTTCGCTAGTACAGTCCATATATTTACCAAAACGGCCGTCTTTTAACTGCATGTCGGAACCGCATTTATCACATTCAACGACAGGACCGTCATAACCTTTTATTTTAAATTCACCAACTTCAATTGTGTGGCCATCACATAAAGGGTTATTACCACATACATGTAATTTTCGTGTTTCGTCAACTAAATAACTATCCATAGCGGTATCACATTTTGGACAACGCTTTTTAGCCATTAACGCTGCAGTTTCTAAATCCTCTGAACTTAAAATATCTTCAACTTCTTCACCATCAACTAAATTAATGGTTGTTTTACAACGTTCCTTCGGTGGCAATGCATAACCAGAACAACCAAGAAAAACACCTGTACTTGCGGTTCTAATACCCATTGGTCTGTCACAAGTAGGACAAGAGACGTCATCAATGATCACTGGATCATTTAGTCTCATTCCACCTTCCTCAACGGGTAATTCAGCTTTATCAAGTTGAGTCGTTAAGTTTTTATAAAATCTATCTAACTCTTTGTGCCAATCCGCTTTTCCTTCGGCAATAGCATCTAAATTTTCTTCCATTGCTTTGGTGAAATCATAACTCATTAAGTCTGTAAAATTTTCAGATAAACGATCGGTAACGATTTCCCCCATTTTAACGGCAAAGAAACGTCGCTTATCAACTTTTACATAGCCACGATCTTGAATAGTTGAAATGATGCTTGCATAAGTTGATGGTCGACCAATTCCTTGTTTTTCTAACTCTTTAACCAAAGCCGCTTCGGAGAAACGAGCAGGTGGTTTGGTAAAATGCTGTTGAGGATCTAGTTCTACTAATGTTAGCTCTTCACCCACTTTTAAATCTGGTAGGTTAATTTCATCGGCTTTACTTTTTGTCACTGGCTGTGCTTTTGTCCAACCAGCAAAGCGTAAAGTACGTCCTTTAGCACGTAATTTGTATTCACCCGCTTGAATCACTAATGTGGATGAGTCATATAAAGCAGGTAACATTTGACACGCTAAAAATTGACGCCAAATAAGTTCATATAAACGCCTTGCGTCTTTATCTGCTACATCAATTAATTCCGCTCGTTGTGACACATCAGATGGACGGATTGCTTCATGTGCTTCTTGTGCACCAGCTTTGCTGCTATATGAAACAGCGGCTTTTGGTAAATAATTACTACCATACTCTTTTTCAATAAATTCACGGGCAGATTCAACTGCATCTTTACTCAAGTTAGTTGAGTCTGTACGCATGTAAGTAATATAACCGGCTTCATATAAACGTTGTGCTAACATCATGGTTTTTTTAACACCAAAACTTAAACGCGTGCTAGCAGCTTGTTGTAAAGTGGAAGTGATAAACGGCGCGCTGGCTTTACTTGCAGTTGGCTTGTCTTCTCGAGAATGAAGCATAAATGTAGCTTCTTTTAAAGCGTTGACTGCAACTAACGTTTCTTGTTCAGTGACTGGTGAAAATGTTTTATCGTTATGTTTGTAAACTTCTAAACGTAGTTTAGATTTATCTTGTACCAGTGTTTCAGCATGAAGGTCCCAGAACTCAACAGGATTAAACGCTTTAATTAAACGCTCACGTTCAACTAATAGTTTAACAGCAACAGATTGCACTCGCCCTGCTGACAAACCTCGCGCTACTTTTTTCCAAAGTAATGGCGAAACCATGAAGCCAACTAAACGATCTAAGAAACGACGAGTTTGTTGTGCATTTACGCCATCGATATTTAATTCTGTTGGATTTTCAAATGCTTCTTGAATCGCAGATTCAGTAATTTCGTTAAATACTACACGTTGGTATTTACTATCGTCACCACCTAAAATTTCACGAAGATGCCAAGCAATCGCTTCCCCCTCTCTATCCAAATCGGTTGCGAGATAGATGATTGGTGCATCAACGGCTAATTTCTGTAATTCTTCTACAACTTTTTCTTTTCCCGGTAATATTTCATAATTAGCTTCCCAATTTTTATTCGGGTTTATACCCATGCGAGTCACTAAGGCTGCTTGTGTTCTTTTAGCAGTCTCTTTTGCTTTTTGCGCTGGAGTTAAACCTGCTAAGGATTTTTTCTTTTTAGCATCAATTGATTTTTTGGCACTTCCGCTTGTTGGTAAATCACGTATGTGACCAACACTCGATTTCACAATAAAATCTTTTCCCAAATATTTATTGATCGTTTTTGCTTTGGCAGGTGATTCTACGATAACCAGAAATTTGCTCATATTGCTTTAATACCTAAATAGTCTGTCTTAGAAAGAATGTAACTCATCCAATGAATTTCTCTTTTTTATATAATCCAAAGTTTTAACGAATAGCAACCTATTTTTTTTATTTATAAATAAAAAAAGAAAAGCCGACTGAGTAATAGTCGGCTTTTTACGTTATTTCAAGTAAGAAAGCTATTTAAACATTCGAGAAATGTTTGTTTGCATGATGTTTAATAAACTCGATTCAACGGATAATGCGACACTTTTCCCTATTTTTTCAGATAATTTTTTACTTTTTTGATATTGAACTTGAACAATATGTTTTGCATCCACATGTTCTAATAAATAATCATCACTGGTTTGAATCACGTCAATCAACTTTAAATCGATTGCTTGTGTTCCATACCAATGCTCACCAGTAGCAATTTTTTCAATATTTAATTGTGGACGATGTTCGCTAACAAAGTGCTTAAATAATTGATGCGTTTCTTCTAATTCTTGTTTAAATTTCTCACGCCCAAGGTCATCATTTTCACCGAACATCGTTAATGTGCGCTTGTATTGACCAGCCGTCAATTGTTCAAATTCTACATCATGTTTTTTTAATAATTTATTGAAGTTAGGTATTTGTGCAATAACACCGATAGAACCAATAATAGAAAATGGTGCAGCAATGATTTTATCAGCAACACATGCCATCATATATCCACCACTTGCCGCTACCTTATCCACAGAGATAGTTAACGGGATTTTTTTATCTTTTAAACGTTGCAATTGTGAAGCGGCTAAACCATAACCATGGACCATACCACCGCCACTTTCTAGACGTACAAATACTTCATCAGATTCAGATGCGACACTTAATATTGCAGTCACTTCTTCACGTAACGAAGTAACTTCTTTTGCATCAATGCTGCCTTTAAAATCGATAACAAATAGCTGAGATTTTATCGCAGAATTATTGCCTTTTTTAGCGAATTCTTTCTCTTGTTTTTGCTCTATTTTAAGTGCTTTTTTATCTTCTTTTTGTTTTACTTTTAATTGTGCAGGGGTTAATAACTGTTCAGTAATTGATTTTTTCGTGTCATTAATCTGCTCTGATAGATCGGTAATTTCTAATTCACCTTTCTTACTTTTTTGTTTACTTGTTAGCGCAATAATTGTAATTAAAACAGCAACTACAGTGATGACAAATGTGATAGCTTTTGCTAAAAACAGCCCGTATTCAAATAGAAATTCCAAAATAAATCCTCTTTATATTAAGTCTGCGCACATAATGACAAAAAACAACTGAACGTACAAAAGAGTTTGAGTCTTTTTTCAAAAAAACAGCTATCATTCAATTTTTTTATCAATAAGAGTATCTTAAATGGATTATATTGCCCCTAATAACTTACTAGTGAACAAAACCATCCTTATCACAGGTGCAGGTGATGGTATTGGAAAAGCATTAGCCATTAAATGCGCTTCGTTGGGTGCAAATGTCATTTTATTGGGTAAAACAGTTAAAAAGTTAGAATCCGTTTATGATCAAATTGAAGCCTTAAATAGACAATCTGCCGCCATTTTACCCGTTGATTTGAAGGGGGCGACTGAAGAACATTATCGTGATCTAGCCGATACTGTAGAACATGAATTTGGTAAATTGGATGCCTTAGTGCATAACGCAAGTCAATTAGGCGTGCTTAGTCCTTTTAAACAAGTTGAAAGTAAAATGTGGGAAGAAGTTATGCAAGTTAACTTAAATGCCCCCTTTCTACTTACTAAATACCTCATTCCAGTTTTAGAAAAAGCTGAACATGCGAGCGTTATTTTTACAACTTCTGGTGTAGGCAACAAAGGTAGGGCTTATTGGGGACCTTATAGCGTGTCTAAGTTTGCAACCGAGGGAATGATGCAAGTTGTTGCTGATGAGTATGAAGAGAGCTCTCTGCGCTTTAATGCCATTAATCCTGGCGCAACAAAGACAGCTATGAGAGCAAGCGCATTTCCTGCGGAAGATACTCGCTTATTAAAAACACCAGAACAAGTGCTCGATACTTATTTATATCTATTAGGGGATGAAAGTGTAGGTATTACAGGGCAACGATTTAACGCACAATCATAGTTTTTAACTACAAACCATGAATGAAATAAAGGCAGATGTCTGCCTTTATTTATATATTTTTAATCCTTTTTCGGGCCTTGTTTTAAAGAGTCTTAAGGTCCACATATATTGCGACCGCTCTAGGTTAACTAGTTTTTCGATAGCCGCATTCATTAAATCTGTATCTATTTGATCATTACCACTTGGAATACCTTCAATAGGTGCATGGCAAATCACATCAACCTTGCTAGTTTGCTCGTTATATATCGTATATACGGGAATGACAACGGCATTTCCTAATTTAGCTAATCGCCCTATCACTGGTAATGTCGCTTTTTGAGTAGCAAAGAAGGAAGAGAATATACTGCTTTCTGGCCCATGGTCTTCATCCGGTAAATAATAGAAATGTGTATTATCACGTAGACTTTTAATCGCCGGTTTTAGACCTTCACTACGATGGTATAACATCCCTTTACCCGATTGACGTACAAATCTAGTACGATAACGAGTAACAAACCAATCAAATATTGGATTTTTATAATCATTAAACATACTTGATAATGGATAATCATTGCCTGAAATAGCCGCCACTCCTGAATAATCAAGCCCATAACAATGCGGACCTAGAAATATCACCGCTTTATTGTTTTGTTCAGCTTCTCTAATAAAGTGCTCGCCGATAAAATTAACACGATTTTTTAAGAATTCTTTGCTTCTGAATGCTAACTCTCCCATCGAAAGTGATATCTGTGCAACAGCTCTAAAGTTTTTTCGCATTAATTTGTCTTTTTCAAGATCGGTATATTCAGGAAAACAGAGACCAATATTGATGAATGCAATTCTTTTACGTTTATCTAAAAACTTCATGCCATAAAGCTTGTCTGCTACCCAGCCAGCAAATTTATCACGAGGACGTATAGGCAAATAACTTAAAACATATAATAAACCGAGTAATGACCAGTATACCCAATATTGAGGAAGAAAATATTTTTTTTTAAGAGAAGTATCAAACTTAGAATTGTATTGCGTCATGATTAGACCTTTAACAGGTAATAATGATGTGATGGTGGGTGGTAGACTCCCCAGCAAACTCTCGGCACTTGAATCACCTACTATGGCTGCTGCCTTCCGGCCCTGACCAGGTTAATAAGTTATCAATGCGAGAAACCAAGAAGCCTACCATTGTCACTGCACCAAGTTGTAACACTTGATGCGGCGATTATACGTAAGCACCGATATATTTCAATAGGTAATTATCTATTTAATGCTAACCGATTAAATTGTCAGCAATTATCTGAAATTTATGAAAATATTAATTCGAATGCAACTAAGATCATTAAAACAGAAAATGATTTTTTGAGTATTTTAGGATTTAAACGATGGGTTAACTTAGCACCAATTTTTGCAAAATAAGTGCTACTTATAACAATTCCAAATAATGCGGGCCAATAAATATAACCAAAAGAGTGCTCAGGAAGATTAATAGCATTCTGCCCTGCCCATAAATAACCAAATGTGCCAGAAATTGCCAGTGGAAAACCAGTGGCAGAAGAGGTGGCAATAGCTCTGGTTATATTGACTTTATAAAAAGTTAAAACTGGCACGACTAAAGACCCACCTGCAATACCGAAAAGACCTGAAACAAAGCCTACAACACTTCCGATTACTGAGCAGCCAAAGTTTTTAGGTAGCTGTTGTGTCGCTTTTGGCGTGAGTGAAAACCACATTTGAATAGCAACAAATATTGCATAAACCGCAAAAATATTTTGTAACATTTTACCATCAAGAAGATCAGCGACATAAGCTCCTAACAAACCACCTATAAACATGCCTAATGATAATTTTAGGGCTAATGACCAATCTATTGTTTTAGTTTTTTGATGAACATAAATAGTACTTAAAGAAGTGAAAATAATTGAGGCTAATGAAGTGCCAATAGCTAAATGAGTTAATACTTCAGTGGGAAAATTTAAATAGGTAAAAGTAAAAATCAGTGTCGGTACAATGACGATTCCACCACCTAAACCAAATAAGCCGGCTATTATGCCTGCGATTGCCCCCAGACATAAATAACCAACAATCATTAGCATTAGATAATGCCTTTTACTATTTTATCGGCTTTGATTCTTCTTAATCTTGAAATCAGTTGTTTTACTTTATCTGGATAGGTTCTCAAATCATCTATCTCTTTATAATCATTGATAAGTCGAGTATGTATAAGAATATTATCTAGTTCCTCATCCATCAAAGATGCTAACTCTTTATGTGGATCATCAATCAAAAGACCATTCTCTAAATCTAACCGCCATGCTCTTGGATTAAGGTTATGTCCAGTAAGCAAAGAATGACGATGGTCAGAATAGACCCCTTTTAAATGAAAACTATTTGTTTCATGTTTCCATAAGTGTATTTTGAGGTGACCTTGTAATATCGAAGTATGATGTTTTTTTGCAAATTTTCTCAAGTTAACTTCATATAAATAGGGTAAAGCAGCAATCGTCTTAAAAGGTTTATCTTCAGGTATATAAAAATCATTAGCTGTTTTATCACCAACAACAATAGTAATCTTAATTTTACGTTTTAATAAAGCCGTGATGTCGCGCCCCAATACAGCAGGAAGATTAAAGTAAGGGGTAAAAAGGATAAGTTCTTGCTCTGTTGATTTGAAAATAGATCTAATAATTTGGTTTAATATATTTTTACTAGACCCAATACCAGTTATAGGTCTTATTGCTAGCCCTTCTGTTTTAACAGAGTCAAACTTATATCCAGATATTTTTAATTGTCGGCTTAAATTCTTATGATCTTTTTTTATCTCATTAAACTTAGGGACTACAGGCGCATTTAATTCAACAACAGCTTCACTTTCAACAATCACTTGTTGTAAATAATTAACCATAGTATCAGCTAATGCTTTCTCGGCGATTAACCAATAGCGATCAAAGCGGTATCTATCTTGTTGATGAAGATAAATATTATTGATACTTGCACCACTATAAAAAACAACATCATCAAAAATAAACCCTTTAAGATGTTGCACACCAAAGAGTTCCTTTCTTTTTACAGGTAAGCCTACAATTTTAACGCCACTGCCCTTTAACTTAGCGACACTTTGATACCATGTAGTATTGGTATTTCCACCTTTAACTGCTCCAATCAATCCTCGTTGTGCACGATGAAAATCAATACAAATAACGATATCTAATTCAGGACTACGTAATTTAGCAGCATACAATGCATCTAATACTTCAGCGCCTGCTTCATCTGCTTCAAGATATAAAGCAGCGAGATAAATACGTTGTGACGCTTCATTAATCTGCTTAAATAACTCCTCTTTAAATGCTTTAGTCGTTAATAAGCATTTAACATTAGAAGCAGACATAGGAAGCTTTTTCAAATTGGTTAGAAATGAAAGGTTTTCTGTCGTTTGTTTAATCATAAATCTCTATTATGTTATACCATTTCAATTATATATAGTGGTTTTATACTCACTAAAAATGCATAAAATAATTAGTAGTTTTAATATTATTAAGCCTCATAACAAAACTGTTATGAGGCTTAATTGCTTAAATCATTTGTGTTGAATTAGAATACTTTTGCTAATGCATCACATAATGGTTCCATATTACTTTTTGTCATACCGGCTACAGAGATACGACCAGAGCCTACTATGTAAACAGCATGCTGTTCTTTAAGAATATTTACTTGCTCAACAGTTAAACCAGAAAATGAGAACATACCATATTGACGACTAATGAAACTAAAGTCACCTGGTACGCCTTTTTCTTTTAATGTTACTACAAATAGATCTCGCATTTCTTGAATACGGTTGCGCATATCTGCAACTTCTAAAATCCATTGTTGGTACAGTTCTGCATCATTTAAAATAGTTGTTACGATTGCAGCGCCATGACATGGAGGATTAGAATAATTACTACGAATACCAGCTTTAATTTGGCTAAATGCAGCTTCAGCAATATCACTATTTTTTGCTACTAAGGTAATTCCGCCTACACGTTCATTGTATAAGCCAAAGTTTTTAGAAAATGAGTTCGCAATTAATAACTCTTCATTATATTTTGCGAATACACGCAGACCTTCAGCATCTTCTTCAACGCCTTTACCAAAACCTTGGTATGCAAAATCAAAAAATGGAATAGCACCTAATTCAGCAGTTAATTTAGCTAAAATTTCCCATTGAGCCGATGTAGGGTCGATGCCCGTTGGGTTATGACAACATCCGTGAAATAACACCATATCACCTGCTTCTACAGATTTAAGTGATTCAATCATCGCATCAAAATCAAGATCTTTAGTTTCAGCATCATAATAAGCATAACTCGCTACTTCTAAACCTGAAGTTTTGAATACATTGCCATGATTAGCCCAAGTTGGATTACTAACCCAAATCTTTTTAATGCCTAAATGATTAACTGCAAAATCAGCACCAGTACGAAGTGCTCCTGTACCACCAGGTACTTGTGCTGTACGAGCTCGTTTAGAAGCAATAATGTCAGAGTCTTTACCAAACAATAAAACTTGAACAGCGTCGCCGTAAGCAGCGATACCTTCAATGGTTAAATAACTCTTTGTTGTTTCTTCAGCAAGTAGACGTTTTTCAGCTTCTTTAACTGTCGCTAAAATTGGCGTTTGGCCCATTTCATTCTTATAAATACCAACTCCTAAGTTGATTTTATGAGTGCGTTCATCTTTTTTAAATGCATCTGTTAAACCTAAAATCGGATCCGCAGGTGCCATACTTACTAGTTCAAACATTATTACTTCCTTGATTACTGGTGACAAAAAAAATTAAAATTAATGCTTTATACCATTCTTACTATTTCAAGCAATCAATTTAATAATTATTCTGACATTTTGCTATCTAATTCGGCTATTTTTGCCTTCCAAATAGCCGGTCCTTGTTCATGCACATTATTTCCCAAACTATCAACAGCGACTGTTACAGGCATATCTTCAACATCAAACTCATATATTGCTTCCATCCCTAAGTCGGAAAATGCAACTACACGTGATTTTTTGATTGCTTTTGCAACTAAATAAGCGGCACCACCTACAGCCATTAAATAAACTGATTTATGCTTAGCAATTGAATCGACAGTTTGTTGACCACGCTCAGACTTACCAATCATGCCTAATAAACCAGTTTCTTCTAACATAAAATCTGTGAATTTATCCATACGAGTTGCTGTTGTAGGTCCTGCTGGACCAACAACTTCATCACGCACTGCATCAACAGGCCCTACGTAATAAATAAAGCGCCCATTAAAATCGACGCCTTCGGGTAAACCTTCTCCGCTAGTAATCAGTTCTTGGATACGCTTATGTGCTGCATCACGTCCGGTTAAAATTTTCCCCGATAATAATAATGTGTCACCACTTTTCCATTCGCTCATATCAGCTTTAGTCATGTTATTCACGTTTACACGTTTAACATTCTCACCGACTTCGCGGGTAATTTCTGGCCACTGATCTAATGATGGAGGCGTTAAAACAGCTTCACCTGAACCGTCTAGCGTAAAATGCGCATGACGAGTGGCCGCACAGTTAGGGATCATAACGACAGGTTTCGAAGCCGCATGGGTAGGACAACTTTTAATTTTAATATCTAAAACCGTTGTTAACCCACCAAGACCTTGAGCACCTATCCCTAAATTATTAACTCGTTTAAAAATAGATAAGCGTAATTTTTCATCTGTAGTTAATGAATCTGGCTCGTTTTTAGCTTTTTCTTGTAGTTCAAAAATATCTACAGGCTCCATTAATGACTCTTTCGCCATTACCGCTGCTTTTTCAGCAGTGCCACCAATGCCTATACCTAACATACCCGGCGGGCACCATCCTGCCCCCATTGTTGGTACTGTTTTTTCAATCCAATCTTCAATTGAGTCAGAAGGATTTAACATCGCCATTTTAGATTTGTTTTCAGAACCACCGCCTTTAGCTGCAACCATGATTTCAACTTTATTACCTTTAACCATTTCAACATGCACAACTGAAGGTGTGTTGTCTTTAGTGTTTTTACGTGCGCCGGCTGGATCAGCAACAATTGAAGCACGTAAAGGATTGGTTTGCTCGTTATAAGCCTGGCGAACACCTTCATCCACCAATTCTTGAATAGTTAACTCTGTTTCAAAACTTACTTTCATTCCAATTTTAACGAATACAGTGACAATACCTGTATCTTGGCAGATAGGTCGTTTTCCTTCAGCGGACATACGAGAGTTGATAAGAATTTGCGCAATTGCATCTTTTGCAGCAGGATTTTGCTCCGCTTGGTAGGCTTTATCCATGGCTTGAATGAAATCAAGTGGGTGATAATATGAAATAAATTGCAATGCGTTTTTCACGCTATTAATGAAATCAAGTTCTTTAATGACTGTCATCAGTCGCTCCCAATAAATAGTAAACAGTTTGTAGAAAAATAATGGTAATATTATAACACTGACAACCCAAGTTTTTGTTAATAAAATGTTATCTGAATACGAAAAAATGACTTATAGAACAACTAATGTACTGATCAAACCACTCGTTTTTTCAGAAAAAACAATACTGACACTAAAACAAAATTTATCATCACTAAACTGGTCCATCTTTTTAGAGTCAGGAAGTATCGAGCATATCGATAGTAATTGGTCTATTTTCACGGGCAAACCCATTGCGACTATCACCGAATCTGATAAAGGCGCCCTCTTCACTGATCTGCTTCAGGCTAACACCCTACAAATGGATGAAGATCCACTCACTGCGCAATCAATAGTTCGACAACAAATATTCCACTCTGAAAAAACCTCCGATTTTCCTTTTACCGGAGGCGTGATTGCTGCTTACCATTACGAAATGGGTGAAATATTTGAATCTTTACATCAACAAGAACAAAACAGTGGATTAGACTTAGGCAAATATCATTGCGGTTTTTACGATTGGGCTATTCTTTATAATTTAAAAACATCTCAATATTTCTTGATGCAACATCGAACGAAGAACCAAGTTGAGTCCATTGAGTCACTTTGGGATAAACGCCATCAATGGATTAAGTCAATATCAAACGAAATGACTGCATTTAGTCCATTTAAATTAAAAAATGATTGGTTGGCGTACGCTAACGAATCTGAATATCGACAATCGTTCAATAAAATTCAAGAATACATCTTGAGTGGAGATTGTTACCAAGTCAACCTAGCGCAACGTTTTCAAGCACAATATCAAGGCAACGAGTACCAAGCTTACCAAGCACTGCTGTCTGAAAATAGAGCGCCATTTGCTGCATATATTCGTTTACCTGAACAAGTTATTATCTCAGTATCACCTGAAAGGTTCTTACAATCCAATAATGGAAAAATACAAACTAAACCTATTAAAGGTACTATGCCACGAGATTCAGATCCTCACATTGATTTACAAAATAAACAGTACCTTTTATCTTCCGAAAAAGATCAATCAGAAAATTTGATGATAGTTGATTTATTGCGCAACGATATAGGCAGAGTATGCGAACCTGGCAGTGTTCAAGTCCCCAAACTATTCGATATTGAAAGTTTTCCCGCTGTTCATCATTTAGTCAGTACGGTAACCGGTATGCTCGATAAACAATACACCTGTGAAGATTTATTGAGAGCGTGTTTTCCTGGTGGTTCAATAACTGGAGCACCCAAAATAAGATCAATGGAAATAATTTCAGAGCTAGAAAAGGTTAAGCGTGAAATATATTGTGGCAGCATTGCGTATATAAATGGCAATGGTGATATGGATAGCAGCATTACTATTCGTACTTTAGTTTGCAAAGATGACCATATTTATTGCTGGGCTGGCGGTGGTATTGTGGCTGATTCAAAAGTTGAAAGCGAATATCAAGAATGTTTTGATAAAGTGAGTAAAATATTGCCTATTTTAAGCACACTTAATCAGTAGTTCTGTAACCATCAAATAAAAGCCCAACTTAACGCAGTCATCATATAATTGGGCCTTTTAAAGGTATTATTATCGTGTTGGTAATTCAATATTTTCAAATAATTTGTTAACTTCGGCGGTATATTTCAATTGAATCGCTTTTTCCACCAAAGGTCTCGTTAAATGAGGAGCAAAACGCACCATGAAGTCATACATATAATCTCGTAAGAAAGATCCCTTTCTAAACCCGATACTAGTGATACTAGATTTGAACAAATGACTTGCATCAATCACTTTAAAATCATCATCATCAGAATTAATAGCCATTGATGCTATCACACCAACACCCAGACCTAATCGCACATAAGTTTTTATAACATCTGCATCAGTTGCCGTGAATACAACATTAGGTTTAAAACCCGCAGCATTAAAGGCATCATCTAACTCTGAACGACCTGTAAAACCAAAGACATAGGTGACAATGGGATACTGTGCAATATCAGCAATACTCATATTTTTAACATTAGCTAACGGATGGTTTTTAGGCACAATGACTGAACGATTCCAGTGATAACATGGCAGCATAATTAAATCTTGATAAAGATGTAATGCTTCAGTGGCAATAGCAAAATCTGTTTTACCTTTAACAACAGATTCACTAATTTGTGCGGGCGTACCTTGATGCATATGTAATGATACTTTGGGGTAACGTTTGATGAACCCTTTAATCACATCAGGTAAGGCATATCGAGCTTGTGTATGTGTTGTAGCAATATTGAGCGTACCTTGATCCGGCATAGTATATTGATTTGCAACGGCCTTTATACTTTCAACTTTGCCTAAAATTTCACTCGAATATCGTATAATTTCTTTACCGGCTGGCGTAACCTTTGTAAGGTGTTTACCACTTCGCTCGAAAATTTGTATACCTAATTCATCTTCTAGCATACGAACTTGTTTACTAATGCCTGGTTGAGATGTAAATAAATTTTCTGCCGTAGCGGAGACATTTAAGTTATGATTTAAGACTTCGACGATATAACGCAATTGTTGCAATTTCATAATGTTACCGCTTTATATTCCATTTAAATAGGATGTTATTCCATTTAATTCTATCAGACTTCTAATATTTACAAAGTCATACTTTCCTATTTTCCACTTTCACACATATATTTATTATTAGTAGCTTATGGAGAAACTATGAAAAATCATGAACAACTCGATTTTAGTACTATTTTGGCAACAAGTGCACATGATATGAAGAATTCATTATTTATGTTATTGCAGTCGATTGAAAACCTAGATCTTGCTGATAATTTAACTGCACAACAACACCAATCGTTTGCAGATTTACATTATCAAACAACCCGAATTAATGGTACTTTAATGCAGTTATTGGCTTTATATCGGGATGAAAAAAAACAATTACCCGTTTATATCGAAGAGAATTCAGTCAATGAATTATTAAATGATGTCGTTGAACGTAATAGATTGTATTTAAATAGTCATCATATTAACGTTGAAATTAACGCAGAAGAAGAATTATATGGGTATTTCGATATTGATCTAGTGACATATTTATTAGGTGATATATTTATTAATGCATTACGTCATACCAAAGATTTTGTGCATATTTCTGCATTCTTTGAAGATAAATTTTTAGTATTTAAAATAGAAGATAACGGTGCAGGATATCCCCAGCACATGCTTGATGTAAATAACGAAAGTGAATTTCATACTTTTAATGCTAATAAAGGTCGCAGCGGTTTAGGGCTTTTATTTGCGAAGAAAATAGCGCAAGAACATAAAGCAAAAGATCTTCGAGGTCACATATTATTAGAAAATAAAGCAGATAATTGTGGTAGTATATTTACGTTAAGGCTTCCTTAAACATATATTTGGTTCAAGGTGTTATTATCTCAATCAATTATCTATTTCCTTACTATTAATTAAGAGCTTATATGTTATTTCCATTAATTTTTTCATTAGTCGGTTTATTATTATTTGTGTTGATTGGATATAATGTTATTCAACAATATAAATTAAAAGTAGAGGCTGAACGACGGATCTCTATTGCTAAGCAACGTGGCGTGATTGCAGAAGTCGATGAACTCTTACTTAATGCAACTAGGATGCCCTTCAGTAAATCACTTTTATTGATTTTGCAAAATAGAATACGCAATGCATTATTGTTAATGATGAACATTTCACCGGGTACTGCTGCAATTAGAGACCATTTTGCAAACACTGATGCTCAAATCCAACAAATACAAACAAACTACACCCAACCTGATGAGAGTTCATTCCGAGCACCTGAAAGTGATAAAGAAGCTTTAGCACTTTTACAAGTGACTAAAAAAATTAGGGCAGTCCTTCGTTCTGAACATGCGAAAGGTAAAATTAATACAGAGGTATTCGTTGCTGAAGACCATCGTTTAGAAATTATGCAATTAAAAATAAATTTAGAAAATAGTATGCAACGCGTTCTCGATGCCCAAATCAATCAACAATTTGGTAGCGCAAACCAAATGATTAATAAGTTACTAAAAGTATTATCAACCATTCCAGATAAAGATGCTTATCTAGAACATAAACAACAACAGTTAGTCGACTACAAGAATGAAATTAAGAGTTATCTCGTTAAAACAAATGATGAAGAATTGAAAGCAATGCAAATTAAAGAGCAAGAAAAGAAAAATGATTTAGATGAATTATTTGCCGATAAGAAAAAGTGGTAATTGCAATTAGTTTGTTGGTTCAGTTCGTATTTTACCCCTGCAAAAAGAAATAAATTTGATATAAATCATTACCTTTAAAATTGTCTCGCTTATGATGATGTTGTTAAAATCATTTAAGTGAGAATACCCATGCAAGCAATTACATCTGAACAGCAACAGTTAATACAAGAATGTTTATTATCTGAATTTTCTCTTTTAAAAGAGAAGGTTAAAGCTAGATTAAGTATATCTTCAAAGCAACATTTGAATGATTTAGTCGATAAAGTAGATGCAATGAATGCAGACACACTTATTTCAAGTCTAGTACATGGTGAAAGCCACTCTCTTAATCTATACAAACAACAAATCAAAGAAATTGATGCTGCATTACAAGGCATAGAATTAGGTTTATACGGTTTATGTTCAGACTGTGAAACAGAATTATGTGTTGAATCATTATTCAAGTGCCCCACTATGCAACGCTGCCCCGATTGTGAAAAAAAATATCAACAACAAAAAGTAAAATGTTTTAAGTTATAAACCCTATTTAATTGTTAACTATATTGATAGGAATGTGGTAAATTGCTTTTTTTAATTAACTAGAGCATGTGTTTTGACAGATAAAATTTCCTCGTTAACTTCAAGTAATGACTCTAGTAAAACTAATTTCATGACCACTCCATCTATTCCATTAACTGTTCAGCAATGTACAGCACATTTTGCTGAATACTTAACGAACTATGTAAAACCAAGTATTAAAGAATCATCACTACTTTTTCCTGATGCTGTATCGATTATTTTACATTATTTAAAGCTTCCTACTCCGTTACTACTAATTAACAGTCGTTATTGGTCAAGTGCAGAACAAATGTTAAAACAAGTTATTCCTGAAGAATTACCAATAAAATATATGCTTAGTTATAATCAGGAAAGCTTATTTGGTCGTATTTCAGTGGTAGAAGATGGAAAATTAGACTTTACAAATGGTCAATTGAAAAACTATAACAATGGTTTATTAGTACTTAATATTAGTCCACTACTCGTTGAGCCTGGATTGTGGTTCAAATTAAAATCGGTTTTACAACGAGGTCATTTACAAGCATGTGATGCCGTTAATGCTGAAAAAATAAAACAAAAACTTCCAGACCTTACCACGGAAGTAATTAACACTAAAATTATGTTAGTCGCAAGTCGCTTACAGCTTGAAGAGCTAATACAGATTGACCCAGAATATTCTCAAGTCTCTTCATTATTTTGTGAATTGGCGAGTCAAGTGCCTTTAACTCAAGATACTGTTAATGCAATTGTCAGTTTTTGTCATAATTTAACGATAGATTTAGGTATTGATAAACTCGACAATGAAGCCTTAGGCACCCTGTTAGATTTTCTATCTGTACAATGCCAACATCAAGAACTATTACTTTTTTCGCCAGAAGTAGTTAGACAAACTTTACAGTACGCAACTTTATTTAATAATAAAAACCAAGTGAATAAAGATGATTTACATGCCTACTTTAAAGAAGTTGAACAAGCACAATCCTTAGCGAGAAAATATAGTGAGCAATCATTACTTGAAGGACAAGTAAACCTTCAATTATCAGGTGAAAAAATAGGTCAAATTAATGGTTTATCAGTCGTCGAATTATTAGGTTATCCATGTGAATTTGGTGAGATATTTAGAATTTCTGCTAGTGATATGATTGGTGATGGTGAAATTATCGATGTTGAGCGTAAAGTTGAACTTGCAGGTAATATTCATGCTAAAAGTACATTAATCGTTCAAGGCTACCTTAATCATTTTTTTAGTCATATCAGTGCTTTTCCATATTCATGTAATTTAGTTTTTGAACAGTCCTATCAAGAGTGTGACGGAGACAGTGCATCACTGGCTATTTTGATTGCTGTCAGTTCATGTTATGCCCAATTCCCTGTAAAACAAAATATATTTGTTACGGGTTCTTTAGATCAACATGGTAATGTACTGCCTATTGGTGGTATTAAACAAAAAATTGAAGCTGTAACGCGTTTATTTGAATTAGGATTAGTAACAGATACGGTATTGATTGTAATGCCTATCGCTAATAAAATTAATTTAACACTTAATATCGCCACATTAGCACTAATCGAATCTGGAAAGATTGAAATACATGCTATTGCGCATTGTCATCAAGCATTTCCAATTTTATTAGATAAAACATTTAAAGAAGTATTAGATGTAATCAATTTAAGAATTGAAACAGTAAGTAAAGAAGAGTTAGAAGATAGGTCCAATAGTTTGTTATCTCGACTAATGGGCTCTATATTTCATTAGCCTTATAAAAAGCAAAATATAATCAAAGACTTTGAATACTCTTGATTGTTTATTCAGCCTCATATAAAGTATGGCGCTCTTTATTTCGCGGTATTATATTTAAGTTATCTTAATACCTCACCTTATCCATTATTAATAAGAAAGTAATTATGACTAAAATAGTATCTCAAAAAGAGTTAGGTAAAAACTCTTACAATAAAGAAGAATTAATCAAATGTGGTCATGGTGAGTTATTTGGTGAAGGAAATTGCCAACTACCTATCGATAATATGCTCATGCTTGATCGTATCATTTCAATTACAGAAGATGGTGGCGAGCATGGTAAAGGCGAATTAATTGCAGAATTAGATATAGCTGAAGCATTATGGTTTTTCCAGTGCCACTTCCCTAATGATCCAGTTATGCCTGGATGTTTAGGTCTTGATGCTATGTGGCAGTTAGTTGGTTTCTTCTTGGGTTGGAGCGGCGGACCTGGTAAAGGTCGAGCTCTGGGTGTAGGTAATGTTAAATTTACTGGCCAAGTATTACCAACAGCGAAAAAAGTAACTTACCGAATTACCATGAAACGTTTAATTATGCGTAAACTGGTAATGGGTATTGCTGATGGAATCGTAGAAGTTGATGGTAAAGTTATATACACTGCAGAAGACTTAAAAGTAGGCTTATTTGTAGACACATCAAGCTTTTAAGTTAATTTAAGTTTGTAATGAATCTATTAAGGCACTGATTATCTCTATAATCGGTGCTTTTTTTTATGTATTATAAAATAAAAAACCATCAGGGAAAGATTATGACTTACTTGTATCATCTCATTAGACGAATGATAATAAAACTATTCAAACTCATAAATTACATTCGTTTGTTTATAGTGAATAGTATATTTTTGATTATTATATTAATACTTATTGTCTCTTTTAGTGATCAAGAGGAAACGGTAAGGATAGCTGAAAATTCCTATTTAAAAATAAACTTAGATGGTTATATCGTAGAGCAGAAATCCCCTATTAATGTCTCTCAACAAATATCAGATCAATTAGCTGGTGGAAATGAAGAGATTGCTCAAGAATTTGAATTACAAGAATTTATTCAAGTGATTGCCTATGCACAGCATGATCCTAAGATAAAAGGAATTATATTAGAATTAAGCGCTTTGAGATCGGGAAGTTTAGATCAACTTTCCGATATTGGTGAAGCATTAATTGCTTTTAAATCAACTCAAAAAAAAGTGTTTGCTTATTCAAATAATTATTCTCAATCTCAGTATTATTTAGCTAGCTATGCAGATGAAGTAATGCTCCCTCCGAATGGTTTTGTTTTACTTCAAGGTTATTCTGTTAGTCGATTATATTTTAAAGAGCTGATCGACAAATTATTAATCACACCACATATTTTTAAAGTCGGTACTTATAAATCCTTTGTTGAACCTTTTACTGATACAAAAATGTCACAACACAGTAAAGAAGCAAATAATCATTGGTTAAATCAACTATGGCAAACTTATATTGATAATGTATTAGCACAGCGTAAAGATGTTCACAGATTAAACTCTCAATCTATTAACCCTACATTGGCTGAACTTAAACAAGCAGTACAAGCTGTATCAGGGGACAGTGCGAAATATGCATTAAATGCAGGATTAGTCGATCAACTGATCCACTATGAGCAATTTATAACGGATTTAAAAGAAGATGATAAATTTACATACGTAGACTATCAAAAATATGCTTCTATCGTTCCTTCTTTTTATGTTAAATCGAGTTTAAAAGATCAAATAGCCGTTATTCATGGTTCAGGTGAAATTATCTCCGGCCATTCCGATGGTTCTACAATTGCAGATCAAAGCTTCAATCATTTATTAAAACAAGCTCTTAAAGATGATCAAATTAAAGCGGTTGTTATACGGTTAGATACACCAGGTGGTAGTGCTTTCGCTTCAGAAAATATTAGACAACAAGTGTTAGCATTAAAAAATGCAGATAAAAAAGTTGTAATTTCAATGGGGTCTGTCACGGCTTCTGGCGGTTATTGGATTGCAGCTGCCGCTGATAAGATTGTTGCGACTCCAACTACATTAACTGGATCAATTGGCATTTTTGGTATGTTTGCAACGATTAATAAATCGCTTAATAAAATAGGCATTCATGAAGATGGAATATCAACGAACCCGCTTTCTGATCTTGGGTTAACACAACCGCTTGATCCTAAATTAGCAGAAATATTTCAACTTGGTATTGAAAATGGTTACCAAAATTTCTTAGACGTTGTTGCAGATGGACGAGGGATGAATGTTCAGGATGTTAATAACATAGCACAAGGAAGAGTTTGGACTGGTGTTGATGCTCTTGAAAATGGTTTGGTTGATGAATTAGGTAATTTGCAAAGTGCTATTTCAATTGCCGGTAGTATTGCAAACCTAACTGACTACGACGTGATCGCTATAAAACCTGAACTGTCATCAAAACAAGCGTTCATAAATGAAATATTTTCAGCATCTATCGAATATTTACCAACTGGTTCAATTAAGCAATCCTCGTTGGCAATATTATTAAGCCAGTTAGATAAAGAAACCAATTTTGTCACTCGTTTCAATGACCCACAAAATCGTTTTGTTTTTTGTACATTGTGTAATGTTCAATAATCAAAAGTAATTAAAAATGAGAATAATAATGAAACGACGATTATATGCATTAAAACATTATACCGAATCTGGTGATTTAAAAGCACCTGCTGTATTAGTGTATATCTTGTTGTTTTTATCCAGAACATGGGGGTTACTGATTATTTCTGCCGTTTCTCGACAAACTGGTAATGAATTACTCTCACTTTTTTATCCCGATAAAACACATTTTTATTTAGGTCTATCTATCGGGATATTTCCTTTGATAATATTTTTAATTTCTGGTCGACGCCATGCCCAAGATAAATGGGCATTAACGTGCTGGCCTATTTGTTTTTATTTATTAGTGATTAGTCTTGTTTCTGATTTAGCACTACAACTATATTACTTAACACAAACACATTTTGAATACTCTGTTGCAGCTTCAATTCAATTGGTGATTGTTTCTTGGAGCTTTATATTTATAGTCAAAAGTAATCAGTTAAAAGATAGTTTTAGAACTGTTTTACAACGGAACTAATGTAATTTTAGTCGAGGTCGTAATACTCGATTAATGCGTTCAACAATCGTCATAAGACCTGTTCTGATATATCCATGTAAAGCAACTTGATGCATACGATATAAAGAGATATAAACAATTCTTGCTATTCGCCCTTCTATCATCATTGAACCTTTCATTAAGTTACCCATTAAACTCCCAACAGTACTGTAATCGCTCAAAGATACAAGGGAGCCATAGTCTGTATATTTGTATTCAGTTAAAGGCTTATCATTTAAGGATGCCATGATATTTTTACCGACTAGGGAAGCCATTTGATGTGCTGATTGTGCTCTAGGAGGTACAAAACCGCCACCAGGCAGAGGACAACTTGCGCAATCTCCAATTGCATAAATATCCTTATCTAATGTTGTTTGCAGAGTCCCTCTTACCATTAATTGATTAATTCTATTAGTCTCTAAACCTGCTAACTCTTTCAAATAATCAGGTGCCTTAATACCAGCAGCCCAAACCATTAAATCAGCTTTAATTAATTCACCTGATTGAGTTAATAATCCCTGCTCATTCGCTTCAACCACCATGGTTTTTGTACGAATATCTACGCCTAGTTTAAGTAATTCTTTATGTGCAGATGCAGATATTCGCTTTGGTAAAGCTGGCAATATTGAGTCTCCTGCTTCAACTAAACTAACGTGTAAATCGGCACTATTTATATGTTCGAAGCCATAGCTAGAAACTTGCTTCAGTGAATTATATAATTCAGCAGAGAGTTCAACACCTGTAGCACCTGCACCGATAATTGCGACATTTACTGACTTAGTTTCATGTACGCCCAATTGCAGGTATTTATTGAGCATACGATGATGGAATATTTTTGCCTGTTGTGGGCTATCCAAAAAGATACAATGTTCGCGAACACCTTTGGTATTAAAGTCATTACTAACACTGCCTAACGCCATGACTAATATATCGTACTCAACCTCACTTTCAGGCAAAATCATTGTGCCATCTTCATCAAACAAAGCATCCAATGAAATGACTTTATTAATTCGATTTAATTTTTTCATTGCACCCAGTTTAAAACTAAAATGGTGATTAGTGGCATGGGCTCGATAACTTACAGCATCTATGCCATCGTCTAAAGAACCAGCTGCAACTTCATGTAATAATGGTTTCCATAGATGCGTTCTATTTTTATCGACTAAAGTAATATGAGCTTTATTTTTACGCCCAAGTTTATTACCTAATTTTGTCGCTAATTCCAAGCCGCCAGCACCACCGCCGACTATGACTATTTTTTTCATCCTCACCTCGATATGAATACCAAATATTAGTAATATTTTTTATTCTTATAATTCATTAAATATTTAATTAAACAAATGGTTCTTACCTGTTATACCAACTGTATTAAGTATGTGATCTACATTTTACGCAGAGAAAACAATTCAACTCGAGGCATAAATTGATGTAAATGGTTGTCCCCTTTACGAAATTTATACAAAGAAGTGAATTGTTTTAGCCAGTAAAATAGATCAGCTATTTACTTCGATTGGTATTACCATAGTCTTAAGATATAAAAAAAGGCGACATAAGTCACCTTTTAATATTATCTTTACATAACGAGAATTATTCTTCTTTAAATTTTTTAATTGTTTGTAGGTGATGTGAGATATCTGTAAATTTATGTTTTTGTTTTTCGTCAAAAATAATTGGATAATATCCAGCTAATTCGTGGTTACTAGCTTGACTATCAATTTCATCATCAATTACAGATAAAATACATAAACAATTATTCTTGTTTTCTTCTCTAAAATGGCTAACACATTTTGTATCAATATCTAAATATTCTTCAGGCCATTCAATCCTACCCACCATGTTATCTTCTGGATGGATATTAGGATTAAATATTACCTGCTTAATGCCACATAAAAAACCAATGCGTTCGCTCCAATATCCCCCCAAGCCAACACCACATATCAAAGGACTTGTATCATCAGAACTCTGTATATGACTATACACTTCTTTTAATATATGGCTCATATCTTGTTTCGGATGTATCGTACTGTAATGAACAAAACGAACATCAGGGTCAATGAATTTCAGTTGCATCACTTTTTCGTGGTTACCAGGACTTGTTGCATCGAAACCGTGTAAATAGATGATCATGTTTTAAATTCCGCCTTTGTTATTCTTAACTATCATTTAGCGATTTATATATTTTCTAGTCTAAGTAAATTGTTAAATAGTGCAAGTACTGCTTAATACTATTTAGACTCGCTCTGCAAACTCAGTTAATAAGCGCTTATTTTCTATCCAATTATTATTTCTTATTAAAGGTAGTGCTAGGTTTTTCTTGTGTGCTAGTAATGATGAAATTAATACTTCGCTTGATTTATTAGGAACTTGTAAACCATCTATTATACTCATCGCAGCGATAGGATGATTGCAAGCTAAGATGAAATCACACCCTGCAATGATTGCACTGCTTGCTCTTGATAAATGGTTTCCCATAAAACTAGCTCCGTGCATTGAAATGTCATCACTAATGATTGCTCCCTTAAAACCTAATTTCTGCTTTAAGACTTTCTGAAGCCAATACTCAGAAAAACCACAGGGTAACGGATCACATTCTGAATAAACAACATGTGAGGGCATAATTGCATCGAGTTTGTCAGCCATAATTAATTGCTCAAATGGAAGCATATCATTTAAAAATATTTCACTAGGCTGACGTTTATCAATTGGTAATGCGACATGTGAATCTGCTTTAACACTACCATGACCAGGAAAGTGTTTACCGCAACTCGCCATCCCTGCTTGTTTCATTCCATCTATATAATATGAAGCTATTTGAGCAACTTCTAGTTTATCATCACTAAAAGCTCTATCTTTAATAACATCGGATATACCATCAATATCCAGTACAGGGGCAAAACTTAAATCAATATCACAAGCAATCAGTTCACTTGCCATGACAAACCCACTTGCCTTAGCTAATCTCAACGTATCTGAAAATGAATTTGTACCAGACAATAATTTTCCACAGGCAGGTAGCATGGTGAATCCATCTCTGAACCGTTGTACACGACCACCTTCGTGATCTACTGCTATAATCAATTGTTGTGTAGCATGTAAACGTATTTCTCGAACGAGTTCTTTCAATTGCACGATATTATCGTAATTTCGTGTAAATAAAATGACTCCAGCGACTAATGGGTGTGATAAATATTCTTTTTCCGTAGGTGTTAAACAATACCCTTCTACATCCAAAATAATTGGCCGCATACTTATATCCATTCAAATTTAAAAAAGCCAGCAATGCTGACTTTATAAAAAACTTAATCTTACGATTTAAAATTTAATATTTTTTACTACTTAATTCTATCGAGCAGTTTTTGTACTTCTTTTAGTTTATCATCTGTAGCTTTATCTAACAGTGAAGTTAATATTTCACTCGCACCTTCTTTTTCATCAATTTCTAAATAAGCACGTGCTAAATCTAATTGGGCAGCTATCCCATCTTCATCACTATCAAATTCTGAAAATGGGTCAACCACATCAGGAAATTCATCAAGGCCAAACTCTAGATTAAACTCATCTTCCGTAATATCACTTTTGTTATCAGTATCTTCTAATAATACATCAATATCAATGAACCCTTTGTCATCATCTTTATCAATGCTTGGTAACGGTGAATCTTCTTTAAATGCTAGATCGCTTAACCCTTTAGTTAACATATCAACATTCGAAGATTCATTTTCTTCAGCATCAAGTTCTAATATTGTTTCATCAACATTT
>JAOFNL010000040.1 GCA_028041985.1 Psychromonas sp.
GCCGGTATTGAAGTGATTATTGCGTCAGGTAAACGTAAAAATGTCATATTAGATGCGGCAAATGGTCTATCAGTTGGGACACGATTTGTGTCTGCTAATAGTCGTTTAGAAGCACGTAAAAACTGGATTTTTGCAGGCTCTCGTTCCGCTGGGACAATTATTGTCGATCAAGGTGCTGAAAAAGCGATTTTGAACGATGGCAGTAGTTTATTAGCAAAAGGCATCCAATCAGTACCATCGAACTTCTTACGTGGTTATGTTGTTTCTATTAGCAATATTAAGGGTAAAGAGATTGCACGTGGTATTGTTCGTTACAAAAGTGCTGATATTGAGAAAATAAAAGGCCAGCATTCAGATCAGATTGAAAAAATATTAGGGTATGAACACGGCACTGTCGTGATACACCGAGATGATCTCGTTATTTTATAATAATTAACTCTGCACTCATGTGGGATTAATTCAAAGGAGTAGAAATGAATTTACAAGAAATTGGTAAACAAGCTAAAGATGCAAGCTACGAATTAGCGATTACAGACACAAAAACAAAAAATGCAGCGCTTGAAGCGATTGCTGTCGAATTAGAAGCAAATGTTGCAGAGATAGTGGCGGCAAATAAGAAAGATATTGATGCAGGCAAAGAAGCTGGATTAACAGAAGCATTGTTAGATCGTTTGTTATTAGATGAAACACGTTTAGCGGGTGTTATTGGTGATTTACGCAGTGTTATTGCATTAGCAGATCCTGTTGGTGAAGAGTTCGATGGTAAATTACTTGAAAATGGATTAAAGCTTTGTAAACGACGTGTCCCTGTTGGTGTACTAGGTGTGATTTACGAAGCTCGTCCAAATGTAACGATTGATATTGCAGCATTAAGCTTAAAAACAGGTAACGCAAGCATTTTACGTGGTGGTAAAGAAACAATTAACTCTAATCTTGTGTTAGTTAAGTTAATTCAAAGTGCATTAGAAAAAGTAGGGTTACCAAAAACATCAGTGCAATATATTGAAAATACAGATCGTGCGTTAGTCGGTGAATTATTAAAACTCGATAAGTATGTCGATATGATCATTCCGCGTGGTAATTCTGGCTTGCAAAAATTCTGTAAAGAAAATAGTACGATCCCAGTGATCATTGGTGGTATCGGTATTTGTCATCTATTTGCTGAAAAAACAGTAAATGTAGAAAAAGCATTAGCGATTATTGAGAATGCAAAAGTACAACGTCCAAGCGTATGTAATTCATTAGATACATTATTAGTAGAGGCAGACATTGCCGCTACTTTTTTACCTAAACTTGCCGCTCATTTATTACCATTAGGTGTAACGTTAGTGGCAGAGCCAAAAGCAAAAGCAATATTAGGTAATGATGCTCAATTAGCTGAAGAAGGTGACTTTTCGCGTGAGTGGTTGTCTTTAAACTTAGGGGTAAAAGTGGTTGCTGATTTGAGTGAAGCGTTAGCGCACATACGTGAGTATAGCTCTGAACATTCTGACGGTATTTTGACGAATGACTTTGCTATCGCCAATAAATTTATTAATGCAGTTAACTCAGCTGCTGTATATGTGAATACCAGTACTCGATTTACCGATGGTAGCCAGTTTGGTTTAGGAGCTGAAGTCGCAGTCTCAACGCAGAAGCTTCATGCGCGAGGCCCTATGGGCTTACCTGAGTTAACGACTTATAAATGGATCGGTATTGGAGACAATTTAATTCGCTCGTAACTATGTGATTAAAAATTGTGATTAAAAATTTGTAATGAAGCTGATAGAAGTTGTAAATAGCAGTAAATATTTACACTTCTACTCATAAAGTGGTATATTGGCTAGGATATTGCAGTTGTTTATATCATGAGCTCGTTAGATTGTTTTTTCGAGCTAGAAATCAAAAAAACAACTTATTAACTAGAAAAATATTATATTAACGATACAAATAGTTAATTATTCGTTTTTTCAATGTGTTAATTAAATATACTGTACTAAGATGTTTGATGAACAAAGCATTTTAACAAGCCATTTAGGCACACTAATTGAGTGTTAAGTGGTGATTAACTTTAAAGGATTTTTATTATGAATAAACAGTCTGGTTTTACATTAATTGAATTAGTGATCGTTATCATTATTTTAGGTATTTTAGCGGCAACCGCTGTACCAAAATTTGTCGATCTACAAGGTGATGCTAGAGCATCTGCAATGAAAGGTGTGAAGGCTGCCTTAGAAGGTGGTGCAACACTGACTTATTCACAGGCTGCTATTCAAGGTATCGAAAAATCCTCTTCGGCTACGGTCACTAAAAGTGGTGTAAATGTAGTTAATGGCTATCCCGCTGCTACTACAGCAGGCATTATTGCCGCTGTGGACTTAAGTGCTAATGACTGGACCGTTACCGCAGGTGGTGGTACTACAGCATTAACTATTGAAGCTTCTGGTTCGACAGCAACAGCTGGGACTTGTGAAGTACAATATACAGAAGCAGTATCTGGATCTCGTCCTGTTATCGAAGCGATAGTGACAGGCTGTTAATCACTGTTCATTTACCAAATTATTACATATTACAGCTGACTTCAATATGTCAGCTCATTACATACAAGAAGGCAATAACATGAAACAATTACAAAAAGGTTTTACATTAATCGAATTAGTTATCGTAATTATTATCCTAGGTATATTAGCTGCAGTTGCAGTGCCTAAGTTTATTGATTTACAAGGTGATGCTCGTGCATCAGCTACGCAAGGCTTAAAAGCAGCATTAGAAGATGGTGCAACTTTAACTTATTCAAAAGCAGCGATTGAAGGGATAGAGCGTAGTTCTTCTGCTGTAGATACTGAGGCGGGTGTTGAAACACTTTATGGTTATCCAACTATCACTGGTATTTTCGATGCGGTTGATTTAAGTTCTGGTGATTGGGCTTCTGAGTCGGTTTCAACTACTGAAGTTCGTATTTACTCAAATAATATCGTATCTGGTGGACAAGCTACATGTGGTGTTACATATGAAGAAGCATCAAGTACTGAGCGCCCATCTATTACAGCAGTAACAACTGGCTGTTAATATTGTGACTTTTTATTAAATCCCGCTTAGGCGGGATTTTTTTTGTTCAATTTTTAGAATTAACTTCTTAATTTTTATGTAGCCTCTTTCTTTGGTTCATCTCTAAGTCTTTTAATACGTGCTTGAGCGCTTATTTACCATTAACACCTCGATGTAAACGTGAATCTTTCTTATAATCTAAGCTAATTGATTAATATTCATCTTTTTATTAATGAATTCAGCATCATCTTCTTTTCTTTAATACCGAGATCGTTATGGCGTTTAGACAGAATCAGTCGAGATATATACAGCAAGGTTTTACACTGATTGAATTAGTGATTGTGATCATTGTATTAGCGGTATTAACTGTAGTGGCTTTACCTAAATTAACGAGTAAATCTGCCTATGAAGATTATGCGGTGAAAGATCAGCTTATCGCTCGTTTACGTTTAGTTCAGTTGCAAAATATGAATGCAGATCCAGCTTCATGTTATTGGGTCGTGGCTAAATCAGCTTGTTTTTATAATGAGCATACGATTAAAAGTAATGGTGTTTGTGCTGTGCCTTCGGCTAGTGTCAGTTGCGATAGTACCGTTTATAGCCAATATAATGTGGTTAGTTTTAGTAATGGCATATTAATACCTGATAATTATAGATTTGATAATCAGGGGCGTTTAGAGACAGGAAACAGCAGTATTCTCTTTAATGGAGAAAATAATCTGAGTATTAAGATTGAATCAGAAGGTTATATTCATGAATAGTTTGTTTTCTTGTAAGTCTTATCGTCAATTTCAAGGTGGCTTTACCTTGATAGAACTAGTCATTGGGATCGTGGTTTTAGCGGTTGCATTACTTGCGATGAGCACCATGCTTATTTCACAGAGTAAGGATGCGTTGGAACCGATTCATCGTATGAGAGCTTCTCAAATTGGGCAAAATATTTTACAGAACATTCTCTCTCGGGCTTATGACCAAAATTCAGATCATGCTGGTGGCCTTTATCGTTGTGGTGAAGTGTGGGGGGATTCTAATCTATGGTATGACAGCGCAAATAATATTTGGACAAGTAGTGGTACACCTACTGCTGTAAATTGCACTATCGAAGCTAATTACGGCATTGATGTCGCAGATGGTGAAGTAACAGGTGAACATCAAAACTTTAATGATGTCGATGATTTTATTGAGAGTAGTTTTATCAGTGCAGTGACTTATGGCAATGTGTTAGGTGAAGAGTCCCCAAGTCAATTACAGAATTATTTAATTAAAATTGACGTTGTTCCCTATGGGGTAAGCCTTAAAGAAATTTCTGTGACGGTGAAAACACCAACAGATGAAGACATTATTTTTTCTGCGTTAAAAGGAAATTATTAATGACTTTCTCATCCCAATTTAAATTATGCCAGTCTGCGTTATCCAAGGGCTTTACGCTTATTGAATTAGTAATTGTTATTATTATTTTATCTGCAGTTGGCATTGCTACTACTAGTTATATTGCCACTGGGCTTGATATCTATAATGATATTACAGAGCGTGATAAATCGATAAATAGTGTGCGTTTTGTGATGGAACGGATGCATCGAGAAGTCTCGAATGCATTACCTAATAGCGCTAAATCTTTTGCAAATCCTGATGGGGATGATAATCAATGTTTAAGCTTTTATCCCATTAAAAAAAGCAGTTTTTATACAGACTTTCCTATCTATCCGCTGCAATCTAGCGAAGGTTCTGTTGCCACTATTTCTGATTATGATTATGTAACTGGCGATAGAGCGGTGGTTTATTTACTACATGAAGCTGAATTAGCTTCAGTAGAAACTAATGGTTCTGCAAAATCACAAGCGATTAGTAGTGTGAATGCGGCGAAAGATAAGCTCTTTTTTTCTAGCTCAGTTAGCTTTCCTTTATCTTCTCCTGCAAGTCGAGTTTATATAATTAACGATATTGTGAAATATTGTTTTTTAGGAACAGATTTGTACCGTCAAAAAAATGCTGAAACCGCTGTGTTAATGGGAGAGAATATTGCTGGCACTTTTAACGTGATTGATGCAACTTTGCAACGAAATAGTTTAGTGAAAATAGGTTTAAGTTTAGTCTTTGACGGGCAGGAGGTAGCTTTTGAAAAAACGCTACATATCAATAATGTGCCATAACATATTTGAATACAGAGTATTGAGCAATAAATCTCAGCTCAATGCTCCCATAGTAGGACTGAAAAGACAGTCTGGTGGCGCGATATTAATCGCTATTTTTGTTGTTATTGTGATTGCGCTTTTAGGTTCTACTCTAGTCTCATTACAACGTGACAGTGCAAAAAGTGTGAGCTTCGAAGTTTATGCTGCTCGTGCTTATTTATCTGCTTATTCGGGAAGTGAAATGGCATTAACGGCGCTTTTTCCTGTCGGGGGTGAGGTGACTGATTGTAATGCGGTCAATACAGCCCCAACTTTACCTACTAACAATATTGGCTTCCACGCTTGTTCTGTTTCTGTTTCTTGCTCTTCAACAACGGCTTCTGCAGGAGTTGCCACCCGTTATAAAGTGGTGAGCACAGCCATTTGTGAAAGTGGTGAAATACTTAGTCGTCGTCAAATTACCGTAGAGGCTGCTGATTTATGAGGTTGTTCATTACGTTTTTAATACTTTGTAATATCAGTTATTTATATGCTGCAGAGTGTGATGCTCCAGATGTTAGCAACTATGAGTATTTTAATGGAAATTTTAGTTTAGGAACCGCTGAAACTTATACTGTACCTAGTGGTAAAGATGGTCTGTATGTTAATGGGTACGTTACTCTTAATAATAGAAGTAAATTGATTGGGTATTTATATGCGACTGGTAGTGTTGAGCTCAAAAACTCAGCAACAGTTACAGAGGACGTATTTTCAGAAAGCACGATCACCTTGAAAAATAATGCGGATATAGGGGGAGTTAGTTGTGAAAATGTCGAATCAAGTTTTATTGACTTGCCCGTTGATGAGTTAATTGGTCAATGTACCGATATATTCAAAGATGCAGCACAAAGTTATAACACTTCAAGTTTGTTAACCATGTATAACACTGCTGTTATTTCAGATGATACAAACTCATTTGATTTTGAGTCTTACTTTCTTTATGGCAACCCAGATAGTTGTGGAACAGGCGTGATGTGTACAAGTACAGGAGAGCAATCAACAGCATTGTCAGGCTTCACCATACCTATAATATCTGGAGATAATATCTCGGCAACACCTTGGCAAGATGGAGATGATATCTATATAGGTGGGGCTGATGATGTAACGAACGGCGAATTTGCTGGTACAGTATTTGGTACTATCACTATACAGCAAGCCAGTGTTACATTTTTAGAGCAAGCAGACCCATTGAATACGCAATATCAAATAAATTCAATTAATTTTGTCAATAGTAGTGCCACGTTAAATTTGTATCCTGGTGTCTACGCGTTAAGGGCTTTTTCTGCCCAAGACGGCGGTACTATTAATATTATTGGTGACGGAGATGTTTATTTGTTTATTCAGTCTCCTCCTTCAGGTATGAAACTGACGGTAAATGGGGATCCTACTAAATTTCATCTTGTTTTGAATTCTGGAATGCAGCTTTATAACTCCACAGTGATTAACGGGTCTGTGTATGTGAATGGTAATTTGGTTATGGATGATAACTCTCAACTGAATGGGAAGGTTGCGAGTCAAAATTTGACTATGTCAGGTACTGCAAAGATTATCAATCAAGAAATTTGTGGTGTTATTCCTCTTCCAGATGTTTACACTTTTACTTTTGATGGGACTCAATCGCAAGCTTTAACTTGTGAAGCACATGCTGTTGCTATTCAAGTGCGTTTAAATGATGTGATTGATGAAAGTTATGTTAAAACAATTAACCTAAGTACAAGTACAGGAGTTGGTGACTGGAATATTGAAGATACAGATAATGCAAAGGGTACTTTAGATAATGGTACTGCGGGCGATGGTATTGCAACATACCAATTTGTTGACAGTGATGATGGCCAAGTAGAACTTTATTTGACACATACTCTAGCAGGCGCTGTAACTATTACCACGACCAATAACGACGCGACTGAAACCGTTGACTTGGTCTTTTCATCTGCAGTGCTAAAAACAGAGTTAAGCTGTGTTAATCATAGTCTCGGAACATGTGTTAATACTGCTAACCTTCCCTTTAATTTAACACTCACTGCGGTGAAAGAGGATGAACAAACTCTCGAATGTGTTAATTATGACCCGACCGGCATTATATTTTGGTCTGAATATATAACTCCCAGTTCTCCAGAAGGATTAGCTGTTGAGATTGATGGCAATGAAATTAGTAAAAACTATAGTACAGCAACGGAAACCGCTCTTACTTTTAATGAGGGGGTTGCAACCGTTTCAGTTAATTATCCTGATGCAGGGCAGATTCAAATACATGCTCAAGATGTAAGCAGTACAGAGATTCAGGGGGAAGCGGAAACCATTGTAAATCCGCTGCAATTATTAGTAGAAAGTATTATAGGTTCAAATGGCAATAATAATCCGGAAACAACCGATTCAGGAGATGGCTTTATTCGAGCTAGTATAGTGGACGACTATCAGGATCCCTTGGTTGATACTTTTAATGTGACAGTTACTGCCATTAAAGATTGTAGTAATGATACTAAAAGCCACTGCTCTGGCACTTACGGTAAGCGGACGCCAAGTTTTGCCAATAAAATTGATTTAACAACTAGTCTTATATTTCCAAGTACAGGCTCTTTAGGTAACCTTCATTATCAGGAAGACGATGATTACCTAGAGTATTTAGATTCTGGTGAATTTACTTACGAAAACCTCGCCTATGATGAAGTTGGTACTCTGGGGCTAACAGCTAAAACCGGTGAAGATTATTTGATTGCAGGTAATAGTATTGAAAGTTTAACGACACAAAGTATTGGCCGTTTTTATCCTGACTATTTGGCCTTTGGCAGTTTTAGTGCAACGCCGGCTTGTAATGATGATTTTACTTATCTTGGTCAAACCGAGATTGAAGTCAGTTATAATATGAAAGCTTACGCCCAAAGAGCATCTAATATTCTTCCAACCACCACGCTGCAAAATTATGACTACACTTTAGGTTATCCTGTTGCTGGTAGTCAATTATTAGCAGATCAGTCTGATAGTTTTTCAGATCAGATCTATGATCAATCTCCATTATCTTTAACCGATCGTTTATTGCCTGATTCTTATTACTTCCCTAGCTCATGGGTAGCAGGGCAATTTAATGTTATTGCTCTCGATATGGGGGTTGCTAAAACAACTAGTCCTGACGGACCTTATTTTGTTGACGATAATAAAATTGATTATTTTATTAAATTAAGTGGATTTGACGGAGAAAAAATACAAACTGACAGTATCTCAACCTGTAGTGATGACAGTTGTTATTTAGGTTCTTTAGGGAATCTAGTTTATGGTCGTTTACAAGCTGGTAACGGGCACGGTAGTGAATATCAAGCAGTGAGAACCAATATAACTTCAACTTATTATGATGGCACACTTTTTAGCGACTTTACTCGAGATATTTGTACTCCAGTTACGATCTCTCAAGTTAGCAGTGTGCCAAGTAAAGCGGATACAACTAATCAAATAATAGTGACAGATCCTGTTACTGGTTCGACTGGTGTAACGATTTTAAGCATTGAAAACAGCCCATTAATTGATGGTAAAAGTTTATTTAACTTTTCTGCTCCTGATAGTCGAGGTGACTTAGATTATTATATTGACCTCAATACAGATTCAGTAGCACCTTGGTTATTAGATTCTGGTAATGCCGTTGCATGCCCTGAAGATTCAAGTGGCTTAGAGGATTGTATTGCTGGTCATGTTGAGTTTGGTCTGTTTAGAGGTAATGATCGTATTATTTATCGATTAGAGACATTTAATTAATCTCATTTTTCAAAAGAATAAAAAGCTTGATGGTTTGGTGGCTATCAAGCTTTTATTCGATAAAATTTAAATGACTTTTGCATTCAATTGGCCTTTATCTAAAGTTACTTGGATAGTGTCGCCAACTTCAAATTCTGCCGCATCAGTACTTACTTTTCCTTTGTCATCTTTGACTATTGCATAACCTCGAGCAAGCGTTGCGAGTGGACTAAATGCATTGAGTTGTTGAATTTGGTGTTGCAAATGTTGTTCAGAATTATTTAATTTAGATTGTATCGCTTGTGTTAGGCGGCGTGCCAGTTGTTGCTGTTTTTGTTGCTCAATATTAATAAAATGTGCAGGGCTGGCCTGTTGTAGTCTACTTTGTAATCGATTGACTAGCGTCTCTTGTTGTTGAAGTTTTTGTCTCATCGCATGCTGTAAGCGTAAGCTCATTTCATCTAAATGTTGTGCTTGTTGCTGTAGTTTATGTTTTGGATCATGCTGTAATAGTGTGTGCTTCAATACTGCTTGTTGGTGAGTTTTATGCTGTAAAGTGTTTAGCATCGCCTGCTTAAGTCGAGTCACAAGAGTATTAAGTTGCGTTGAAACAAAGGTTTTATGTTGACTAACTAATTCAGCTGCCGCAGAAGGGGTAGCCGCCCTAACATCTGCAACAAAATCACTAATGGTTACGTCTATTTCATGCCCGACTGCGCTAATGATTGGTAATTCACTGTGGTAAATTGCATAAGCAACTTCTGCTTCATTAAAACACCATAAGTCTTCTAGTGAACCACCGCCACGTCCTACAATTAAAACATCACATTCATTTCTTGCATTAGCCAAGGCAATTTGTGAGGCAACAGAAAAAGCACTACCTTGCCCTTGTACTTGGCTTGGATAGACGATGACATGTAAGCGAGGGTCTCTACGTTGTAAAACACTCAGTATGTCATGCAGTGCAGCACCGGTTGAAGAGGTGATCACACCGACTCGTTTTATGATTTCTGGTAATTGTTTTTTTGATGATTCAGAAAATAAACCCTGAGCAGCTAATTGACATTTTAACTCTTCAAATTGTGCTTTTAATAATCCATCACCTTCAGGCGCCATACTTTCGGCAATTAATTGATAATCACCACGTGCTTCATATAAGCTTAATTTTCCACGCACCAACACTTGCTGACCATGTTTAGGTGTGAAGCCTGTACGGCTGTTATTACCTTTAAACATGGCACATTTTATCTGCGCGTTATGATCTTTAAGGGTGAAATACCAATGACCAGAGACAGCAAGGGTGAGATTTGAAATCTCCCCTGATAACCAAATTACACCTAAACTGGTTTCTAGCAGCGATTTTGCAGCTCGATTAAGTGAACTAACGCTATATATATTTTTATTTTGAGTTGCCATAACAGAAAAGTTCACCATTAAATCAGGAGTTAAATATTAACATAGTAAAAACTGATGATAAAAATATAATTTGTATTGTACTTATCACCGATTACGATTAAAATCCCACCGCAATATCATACCCAACCTATATTGGGTATATTCCAAATGCTCCCAACTATAAGTGAGATATTGCAATGCTAAGAATAGCAAAAGATGCGTTAACATTTGACGACGTATTATTAGTACCAGCCCATTCGACTGTACTACCAAACACTGCCGACCTAAGAACTAAATTAACGCAAAATATCTCGTTAAATATTCCAGTAGTATCTGCTGCTATGGACACAGTAACTGAAGCTCGTTTTGCTATTGCTCTTGCTCAAGAAGGTGGCATCGGTTTTATCCATAAAAACATGTCTATCGAAGTACAAGCTGAACAAGTTCGTTTAGTTAAAATCCATGAAAGTGGTGTGGTTGCATCACCAGTAACCGTTTCTCCAAGTACTACATTAGGCGAAATTAAAGCGCTCACTGTTAAAAATGGTTTTGCTGGTTACCCTGTGGTCGAAGCGTCCGGTGAACTAGTGGGTATTATCACTGGTCGTGATGTGTTGTTTGAAACAGATTTAAAGAAACCAGTTTCAGCTGTAATGACTGTAAAAAGTAATTTAGTGACTGCAAAATCAGATACTCCTCGCGATGAAATCGAAGCGTTGATGCACCAGCATCGTATTGAAAAAGTATTATTAACTGACGATAACTTTAAATTGAAAGGTATGATCACAGTTAAAGATTTCCGTAAAGCTGAACGTAAACCAAACGCATGTAAAGATGAATTAGGTCGTTTACGTGTTGGTGCTGCAGTTGGTGCTGGCGCAGGTAATGAAGAGCGTGTTGATGCGTTAGTTGAAGCAGGTGTTGATGTGCTATTAATCGACTCTTCTCACGGCCACTCTCAAGGCGTATTAGACCGTATTAAAGCAACTCGTGCTGCTTACCCTAATCTAGAAATTATCGGTGGTAACGTAGCCACTGGCGAAGGAGCAAAAGCCCTAGTAGCTGCTGGTTGTAGCGCAGTTAAAGTGGGTATTGGCCCTGGTTCAATCTGTACAACTCGAATCGTTACAGGCGTAGGCGTTCCACAAATTACTGCAATTTCAGATGCTGTTGACGCATTAGAAGGTACTGGCATTCCTGTTATTGCAGATGGTGGTATTCGTTTCTCTGGCGATATTGCTAAAGCATTAGCAGCGGGGGCGTCATGTGTCATGATGGGAAGTATGTTTGCGGGTACTGAAGAATCTCCAGGTGAGATTATTTTGTTCCAAGGTCGTTCATACAAATCATACCGCGGTATGGGTTCTTTAGGCGCGATGTCTCAAGGTTCATCTGATCGTTACTTCCAATCAGATAATGCGGCTGACAAATTAGTACCTGAAGGTATTGAGGGTCGTGTTGCTTATAAAGGTAAAGTAAAAGAGATCATTCATCAACAAATGGGTGGCGTACGTTCATCAATGGGTTTGACGGGTTGTGCAACCATTAAAGAGATGAATACTAAAGCAATGTTTGTAAAAATTACAAGTGCAGGTATGGGTGAAAGCCATGTACATGATGTTGCTATTACTAAAGAAGCGCCAAATTACCGCAGCGGTTCATAGTATCATTCTGCTATTGGTTAAATAAACAAGCCACCAGTTATTAATATAAAGACGATATATATCGTCTTTTATTCTTTTTTAGAAACAAGAATAAAGAAAGTTAAAGGACAATATAATGAGTAAAAATATTCATGAACAGCGCATTCTAATATTAGATTTCGGCTCTCAATATACACAACTAATTGCACGTCGTATCCGTGAAATTGGTGTGTATTGTGAACTTTGGAGCTGGGATGTTAATGAAGATGACATTAAAGAGTTCCATCCTAATGGGATTATTCTTGCTGGTGGCCCTGAAAGTGTGACTGCGGAAGGTTCTCCTCGTGCACCTGAATATGTATTTAATGCTGGTGTTCCAGTTTTAGGTATTTGTTACGGTATGCAAACTATGTCTCACCAGTTAGGTGGTGCAGTGATCAAAGGTGAAGGTGAAGGTGAGTTTGGTTATGCACAAGTTGAAGTGCAAGCAGAGTCAGCTTTCTTTAATGCGATTCAAGATGCTGTTTCTGAACAAGGTAAACCGTTATTAGACGTTTGGATGAGCCACGGCGATAAAGTGTCTGCTATTCCTGCTGATTTTATCACTGTTGCTAACACGGCTACTTGCCAGTTTGCTGCTATTGCTAATGAAGAAAAACGTTTTTACGGCGTACAATTCCACCCTGAAGTAACACACACGAGCAAAGGCGAAGGTATGTTACGTAATTTCGTTGTTGATATCTGTGGTTGTGAAACATTATGGACACCTGCTTCTATTATTGACGATGCTGTTGCTCGTATGAAAGAACAAATCGGAGATGATGAAGTTATTTTAGGCCTGTCTGGCGGTGTTGATTCTTCAGTGGTTGCCATGTTATTACAACGTGCCATTGGTGATAAGTTAACGTGTGTATTTGTTGATAACGGTTTGTTACGTTTAAACGAAGGTCAACAAGTTATGGATATGTTTGGTGACCATTTTGGATTAAACATTGTTCATGTGAATGCTGAGCATCGTTTCCTTGAGCAAATGGCAGGTGAAAGTGATCCTGAAGCTAAGCGTAAAATCATCGGTCGTGTTTTTGTTGAAATTTTTGACGAAGAATCTAAAAAACTTGCTAATGCTAAATGGCTTGCTCAAGGGACTATTTACCCAGATGTTATTGAGTCAGCAGCTTCTAAAAATGGTAAAGCACATGTTATAAAATCTCATCATAACGTAGGTGGATTACCTGATGATATGGCGATGGGATTAGTTGAGCCGTTACGTGAATTATTTAAAGATGAGGTACGTAAAATAGGTTTAGAATTAGGTTTGCCATACGACATGCTTTACCGTCACCCATTCCCTGGACCGGGTTTAGGTGTGCGTGTTTTAGGTGAAGTAAAAAAAGAATACTGTGATTTATTACGCCGAGCAGATGCAATCTTTATTGAAGAGTTACACAAAGCGGGTTTATACCATAAAGTAAGCCAAGCGTTTGTTGTTTTCTTACCTGTACGTTCTGTTGGTGTGATGGGTGATTGTCGTAAATATGATTGGGTTGTGTCACTACGTTGTGTTGAAACCATTGACTTTATGACTGCGCGTTGGTCACATCTTCCTTATGAATTGATTGGACACGTTTCAAATCGAATCATTAATGAAATCGATGGTATTTCCCGCGTCGTTTACGATGTGTCAGGTAAACCACCTGCAACGATTGAATGGGAATAATATTTCGATTCATTGATCGTTTT
>JAOFNL010000041.1 GCA_028041985.1 Psychromonas sp.
ATGGCGCTGGAGAGATTCGATTTTTCGAAGAGCTAAAAGCAAAAAGGCACTTACAGTAAACTGTAAGTGCCTTTTCAAATGTGGCGGAGGAGGAGAGATTTGAACTCTCGGAGAGCTATTAACCCTCGCTGGTTTTCAAGACCAGTGCATTCAGCCGCTCTGCCACCCCTCCGCAGAACGAGGCGAATAATACAGGCATTAAAAAAAAAGCCAAGTCTTTTTTTCAACTTTTTTAAATTAATTTAAATTTATAACTTTTGCGCAGTTCAACCTTTAATTCCAAGGCAATCACCTTTACTATTCGGCTAAAGCTTGGGGAAGTTTACGTGGTTGTATTATGCGTTATTATTTAAACCACACTGTATTTTTTAAAAGCCCTCAATGCCGGACATCATTATCGCTATTCATTTAAGGTTCTAAGCATGTTTCAAGACAATCCATTATTAAACCAACTTAAACAAAAAATGCAGGAAAATACTCCTAAGCGTACCGGCATTGTAAAAGCGTCTGATCGTGGATTTGGATTTTTAGAAACAGATAAAGGAAAACGTTTCTTTATTGCACCAAGTGAGATGAAAAAAGTATTACATGGCGATAGAATCAGTGCGACTATTCAAGAAAATGGTGATAAGTCATCAGCACAACCAGTTGAATTAAAAGAAACTGAAACAACAGAATTTGTCGCACAACTTTCTATTAATGATAAACGTATTTCTATTAAACCTAATAACCCGTTATTACATGGTTTCTTTAAAATTAAAGGCGCGATGCAATTAGCAAACAAAGGTTTTCATGATGGTGATTGGGTTAACGTAAAACTGCTCACACATGCATTAGAAGGTAATGGTTTTTTAATTGAAATAGTTGAAAAAATTGCTGAATTCAATGATCCTTTCGCTTACCGTTTAATTGCGGTCGCAACACACAAATTACCGAATAAAGCCCCTGAATTTGATCATCCTTGGCAAGTTATTGATCCTGAACTGACGCGTCAAGATCTCACGAAAATGCCCTTCTTTACTATTGATGGCGTTAATACTCAAGACATGGACGATGCGTTATACGTTGAAGAAAATGAAAATGGATGGGCATTAACCGTTGCTATTTCAGACCCTTCTGCTTATGTACCAGAAGCCACGGATATGGACATTGAAGCTAAAAAGCGTGCTTTCACTTTATATCTACCCAACTTCAATGTGCCGATGTTACCTCGTGATTTAAGTGATAGCTTATGTTCACTTAAAGAAGGTGAAAAACGTGCGACTATTTGCTGTACGATGCAAATTGGTAAAAATGGTGAGTTAGTTGGCGAGCCCAATTTCTTTGCTGCATGGATAAAGTCACATTACCGCCTTAACTACCATGACGTGTCAACTTATTTAGAGAATGATGAGTTAACCGAAGGTCAATGGAAACCTAATAAAGAATTAAGCCATCTATTAAAAGTACTTAACGAAGCAACTGAATTACGCCATCAGTGGCGATGTGATAATACGGTGGTGATTAAAAGCCAACCAGATTACACATTAAAATTAAATAACAAAGGTGAAGTTTATGAGATCCTTTGTGAGCCTCGTCGTACCGCGAATCGATTAGTCGAAGAGTCGATGATCATTGCTAACGTTTGTGCAGGTGATTTCTTAGCTAAACACTGTAATGCAGGTGTCTTTAATGTTCATTCTGGTTTTGCAAGCGATCGTTTAACCAAAGCAGCCTCTCTACTGGCTGAATATGAAATTACAGTGGAAGCGACCTCATTAGCCACATTAGATGGTTACATTAAAATGCGTCAACAAGTTGCGCTTTTACACAATGCATATTTAGATCATCGTTTACGTCGTTTATTAACTTATGCTGATACGTCTGCTACCCCTGCTCCACATTTCACTATGGGTGTGAGCCATTATGCGACTTGGACCTCTCCAATCCGTAAGTATGGGGATCTTATTAATCATCGCTTAATTAAATCTGTCTTAGCAGAACAGACTGCTTCTGTAATAGATGCAGATATTGGTGTTCACCTCAACGAAGCTAGAAAATGTCAGCGTATGGCTGAGCGCGATGTAAATAATTTACTGTATTGTCGTTATCTTAAAGATCAAGAAAACTCAGATTGGCGTTATAAAGCTGAAATTTTTGATATTGTAAAAGCGGGTTGTCGCGTTCGTGTACAAGAAAATGGTGCCACCTTTTTTGTACCAAGTAGCTTATTAAGTAAAACCACAGCTGATGCTAAAAAAGTAGAATGTATACGTGAAGAAGGTGTAATAAAAGTAGGTGAGCAAATTGAATTACAACTCGGTGATGTGATTGATGTGATGTTAACATCGGTTAAACCAGAATCTCGTCAACTTATTGCGAAACTTGCAGAACCATTAGGTTAATTATTAATAGTTCTGCTTCTAATCAGTTGTGCTATAAGATCAACTGATTACCTTCCTTTTTCATTTTAGCCATAGCAAACAATTAGCCCTTACGGTCAGCAAATAAATACAAAAATAGAACTGCGAGCCTAGGGTTATTTATTTGCTAACGACAAAAAGCAACTTTGTTAAACTCTATGGTATAATACGTTAAATTTATTATTCCAAACCTAGAGATTATTTTTCTTGAAGCCAATAACTACTCCCCAAGACCGTAACTTGTTTTCATACCCAAAATATAAAGAGAGATCTGCTAAGGCAGCTCCTTTTTTACCTATGTCGCGTAAAGAGATGAAACAGCTCGGCTGGGATAGTTGCGATATTATTTTAGTCACAGGTGATGCTTATGTAGATCATCCTAGTTTTGGCATGGCAGTGATTGGCAGAATGCTTGAATCGCAAGGTTTTAGAGTGGGTATTATCTCACAACCTAATTGGCATTCAAAAGATGAATTCATGCAGTTAGGCAAGCCTAATTTATACTTTGGTGTTACTGCTGGCAACATGGACTCAATGATCAACCGTTATACGGCTGAAAGAAGGTTGAGACATGACGATGCATACACTGCAAATGATGAAGGTGGAAAACGCCCCGACCGAGCAGTAGCCGTTTATTCACAACGCTGTAAGGAAGCTTATAAGGGCATTCCTGTCATCATTGGTGGTATTGAAGCGAGTTTACGTCGTATCGCTCATTATGATTATTGGTCTGACAAAGTACGCCATTCTGTTCTATTCGATGCAAAAGCAGATCTATTAATTTATGGTAATGCAGAACGACCACTAATTGAAATTTCACATCGTATTGCACAAGGGGATGATATCAAAACCATTACCGATGTCCGTGGTAGTGCTTTCCTAACCAACAGTGCACTTCCGGGCTGGACGGGAATAGATTCTCGTAGCGTAGATAAACCGGGAAAAATCGATCCTATTCCTAGCCCTTATCAAGATCTTACTGAAAAATGTGATACTGCGGCAGATGAAAACAGTATTGATGAAGAGTCTGACATTACTAAAACAGCGCAAGTTATCCAAATCACACCACACAAAGGTACGCCGCAAGAAGAGCGTGAAAAAAGATGGGAAGAGAAATCGAAAGCTTGGGCAACAACCTATATTAACTTGCCTACTTTTGAGCAAGTTAAAGATAATAAAATGCTGTATGCGCATGCCTCACGTATTTTCCATCAAGAGGTGAACCCAACTTCGGCGAAAGCATTAATGCAGAAGCACGGAAATCGCGCTATATGGTTAAATCCACCTGCGACACCATTAGAAGAAGATGAAATGGATGGTGTGTTTGGATTACCTTATGCGCGCGTGCCACACCCAAGTTATGGTAATGCTAAGATCCCTGCATACGATATGATAAAAACATCGATCAATATTATGCGAGGATGTTTTGGTGGTTGTACTTTCTGCAGTATCACCGAGCATGAAGGTCGTATAATACAAAGTCGTTCACAACAATCTATTCTTAATGAAATTGAAGATATTAAGCTTAAAGTTCCTGGTTTCACTGGCGTCATTTCAGATCTGGGTGGCCCAACAGCCAACATGTATAAGTTGCGTTGTAAGAGTGAAAAAGCAGAGGCAACTTGTCGTAAACCCTCTTGTGTTTGGCCCACTATTTGTGGCCATTTAGATACAGACCATACGCCGACCATTGAACTATATCGTGCAGCTCGCAAAGTACCTGGTATTAAAAAAGTATTGATTGCCTCAGGTGTACGTTATGACTTAGCGATTCAAGATCCTGAATATGTTAAAGAGCTCGCGACTCATCACGTAGGTGGATACCTAAAAATAGCACCAGAACATACGGAAGAAGGTCCATTATCTAAGATGATGAAACCGGGTATGGGCAGTTACGATAAATTTAAAGAACTGTTTGATCATTACTCTAAATTAGCAGGGAAAAAACAGTACCTGATCCCATACTTTATTTCAGCTCACCCTGGAACAACGGATATGGATATGATTAATTTAGCAATGTGGTTAAAAGAAAATGACTTTAAGTTAGATCAAGTACAAAACTTTTATCCTTCACCTTTAGCCAATGCCACGACTTTATATCACACAGAACTTAACTCCTTGCGTAATATAAAACGAGACAGTGAATCGGTATCAATCCCCAAAGGAGCGATTCAACGTCGTTTACATAAAGCAATTTTGCGTTACCATGATCCAGAAAACTGGCCAATTATTCGTGAAGCGTTAACGAAAATGGGATTAGATAAAACACTGATAGGTAGTAAAGCCACTTGCTTAGTGCCCAAAGAAACACGTGGGGAAGTCCTTAACAGAAATGCTAAAAAAGCTAAATCGCCTATCAAAGGTAATAAAGTTGCTCCTAATCATCAGGGCAAGGCGGCGAATAATCAACGCAAAGCCAAACCAAACGCAAGAGCAAAATTTGGTAGTAAGCCAGCAAATGGGAAACAGGGGTTAACTCGCTTTAGTACTAATCAATTTCAAAAATAGTCAGTCAATAACATCGCTCTGGTTTTCAAAGCCAGAGCGTCTATTTTGCAAATATATCACGGTAATAAAAACAGAATTATATTGTTGCTCGTCCCGCAAATGAATGAGATAAAGTGGTACTATCTACAAACTCCAACTCACCGCCTACTGGAACGCCATGCGCAATACGACTGACTTTAATACCACATTTTTTAGCCATCTCAGCAATATAATAAGCCGTCGCTTCCCCTTCAACGGTCGGGTTGGTCGCTAAGATAACTTCAGTCGTATTACCCAATTTCATCTGTTTCTCTAGTAAATGTAAACCTAACTGATCAGGGCCAATACCATCCAACGGCGATAAATGCCCCATCAATACAAAGTAAGTGCCAGAAAATAGTGAAGTTTGCTCTATCGCAACAACATCGACGGGCATTTCAACAATACAAATTGCACCATTATCATTACGCTTTTGGTTACTACAAATAGAGCATAAATCCTCTTCTGTAAAAGTTCGGCATTGCTGACAGTGACCGATTTCAGCCACCGCTCGTGCTAACATATCGCTGAGTTTGAGTGCCCCATTGCGGTTTTTATCTAGCAGGTGGTAAACCATGCGCTGTGCTGATTTAGGACCAACACTGGGTAAACATTGTAAAGCCTGCATCAGTTCATCTATTAAGGGTCTGCTTGACATTATTACTTCTTCTATTGTTTATACATTAATGTTTATATTTGAATTAATAGTTATGCCAATTACATTAAATAAGTTATCTAAATTTTACGCAGGAAAAATGGCCTAGTTTAAGGTGTAAGTTGAAGTAAATGGTTGTTCCCTTTACCAAACTTACAACGAAGAAATAAGTTATTTTAACAAGTAAAATAGATAAGTTAATTAACGTGATTGGTATTAACCAAAATCAGTCACTTTTTCTAACTCATAAAATGATTCAGTGATCGTCTCTAATTTAGCATCTAATATCGCACGAGCATCATTTAAACCTTGGTTGTAATAATAACCACCGACTTTTTCACTAAAGAAATCTAATAGAAACTCAGCATCAAAATCGCCGATCTCTTGTTCTAGCTCTTTATCAAAATACTTTTGAATCTCATTCACTAAGGTGTTTTTTTGATCTCTTGAAAACTCTATTGCCGCCATTGTGATACCTATTTCAATTTATTTTACTTCAGTAATTTTTATCTGCTCAATAGTCGGGTTTAGGTTTTTATAAAGGTTGATCGCTACATCTTCAGCTAACAGTAAATACGGTTCAATTAAGCTTGGAGATTCATTTTTTGCTACTGTTGGTAGACCCGCATCTGTATCTTCCCGATATTGGATGTGTAATGGTAATGCGCCTAAATAAGGAATGTTGAATTGCGCTGCTAATTTTTTGCCTCCACCGGTACCAAAAATAGCTTCTTCATGACCACATTTCACGCATGAATACACACTCATATTTTCTATAATACCTACGACATTCACATCTACTTTATTGAACATCACCACCCCTTTTTGTGCATCAATTAATGCAATATCTTGTGGGGTTGTCACAATTACCGAACTAGTAATAGAAACGCTTTGAGACATGGTCAATTGAATGTCTCCCGTACCAGGCGGCATATCCACAATCAAATAATCTAATTCAGGCCAATCCGTTTCATTTAAGACTTGTTGCAACGCTTTACTCGCCATTGGTCCGCGCCAAATCATCGCATCATCATCTTCCACTAAAAAACCAATGCTGTTACAAACAATGCCATGAGCACTAATTGGCTGTAAATATTTGCCATCATTTGTCACTGATTTAGTTGTTTTTTCACCTAACATGGTTGGAAGAGAAGGACCGTACATATCAGCATCTAATAAACCAATTTTTGCACCATTTTGAGCAAGTGCTAAGGCTAGATTAACACTCACGGTAGATTTACCAACCCCTCCCTTTCCTGATGAAACAGCAATGATATTTTTGATATTAGCGTTAATATTGGGCGCTTTTTTATGTTCAAACTTAGGCACTTTATAACTAATATTCCAAACAGGATTTTTCCCAAATATTTCAGTTAACTCTTGCTCAGTTTGTTGCTGTAGCGCCCTCAACCAACTAGGCGCATAAAAAGGTAAATTTAACTCAATTGCAGCAGGCTCTTTTTTGATTATCAATCGTCGCTGTTCAACTAGTTTTTCTAATATCGTTGGTTCAATTTTTTGCGCTAAACATTGCAACACGAGTTGCTCAATCGTTTTCTTTTTAAACAGCATGTTAGCCTCTTTATAAGTGAAGTAATCACTGAGTTTAACAAAATAACATGAGATTTCATCCTTATTAAGAGAGGCTTTGATACAAGACTAGATAAGAGTGGGATTTTCACTGTTTTTTGGGTAGAATTGCTGCCTTAAAATACCGCTTAGATTTAAGGAATATCAAATAAAATGGCTAATCAAGATCGTAATATCCTTGTTACCTGCGCCCTTCCCTACGCAAATGGTCCAATCCATTTAGGGCATATGCTTGAGCACATACAAGCAGATATCTGGGTACGTTTCCAACGTTTACGCGGAAATAACATTCATTTCGTTTGTGCCGATGATGCACACGGTACTGCGATCATGCTTAAAGCCCAAGAAATGGGTATTACTCCAGAGCAATTAATTGCCAATATTCAAGCCGATCATGAAAAAGATTTTGCTGGTTTTAATATCAGCTTTGATAATTACCATTCAACGCATTCTGAAGAGAATAAAGCATTATCATCACAGGTTTATCTTGCGCTACGTGAAAGTGGTTATATTACTAAAAAAGTAGTCTCTCAATTATACGATCCAGAAAAAGAGATGTTTCTGCCAGACCGTTTTGTAAAAGGCACTTGCCCAAAATGTAAAGCAGAAGACCAATATGGCGATAACTGTGATGTTTGTGGTGCGACTTACAGCCCTGCTGAAATGATCAATCCTAAGTCTGTGGTATCTAATGCCACGCCAGTGATGAAAGATACTGAAAACTTATTTTTCGATGCACCTCAATTTCAAGATATGTTAGTGGAATGGACAAAATCAGGCGCATTACAAAGCGAAGTGGCCAATAAGCTAAGTGAATGGTTTGAAAGTGGTTTAAAAGCATGGGATATCACACGTGACGCACCATACTTTGGATTTGAAATTCCAGATGCACCAGGTAAATTCTTTTATGTTTGGCTAGACGCCCCAATTGGTTACATGGGTAGTTTCAAAAATTTATGTGATCGTACTGATGGCTTAAATTTCGAAGATTACTGGTGTAAAGACAGCACAGCTGAGCTTTATCATTTTATCGGTAAAGATATTATCAACTTCCACGGTTTATTCTGGCCAGCAATGTTAGAAGGAGCTGGATTCCGTAAGCCAACAGGTGTTCATGTTCACGGTTATGTGAGTGTGAACGGTGAAAAGATGTCTAAATCTAAAGGGACGTTTATCAAAGCGAGCACTTATTTAGAGAATCTAGATCCTGAATGTCTGCGTTATTACTATGCCGCTAAGTTAACCTCGCGTGTTGATGATTTAGACTTTAATTTAGAAGATTTTTCACAGCGAGTTAATTCTGATGTTGTGAATAAATTGGTTAATTTAGCGTCACGTACAGCGGGCTTTATTGCTAAAAAATACGATGGTAAATTATCAGCAGAAGTATCAGAACCAGAGTTGTACCAACAATTTGTTGATGCAGGAGATTCCATTGCAGAGCAATTTGAGAAACGTGAATTTTCACGTGCTATTCGTGAGATTATGGCATTAGCAGACATTGCTAATAAATATATTGATGATAAAGCACCGTGGGCATTAGCTAAAGTGGAAGGAAAAGAACTTGAAGTTCAAGACATCTGCTCAATGGGAATCAACTTATTCCGTGTGTTAATAACTTACTTAAAACCTATCATGCCAAAACTCACTGAGCGTAGTGAATCATTTTTAGATGAGACATTAACATGGGATAGCATTAAAACCCCATTAGCAGGGCATCAAATCAACAAGTTTAAAGCCTTATTCCAACGTATCGACCCAAAACATGTTGAAGCGATGGTTGAGTCCTCAAAAGCAAGCGCTGAAGCAGATGCTGCGGCGAAAGCGGAATTAGCAGAAGTAACACTGGCTGCAAGTCAAAGTGAGCTCGACAAAGAGCCTATAGCACCTGAAATAGATTTTGATACGTTTGCTAAAACAGATTTACGTGTCGCTTTAATTGCCAAAGCCGAACATGTGCCTAAAGCGAATAAATTACTTAAATTAACATTAGATTTAGGCGGTGAAACACGCACTGTATTTGCTGGTATAAAATCAGCTTACAAGCCTGAGGCCTTAGAAGGTAAATTAACGGTAATGGTAGCAAACCTTGCACCACGTCAAATGAAGTTTGGCTTATCTGAAGGTATGGTATTAGCCGCGGGTCCTGGTGGTGAAGATATTCATATTTTAAACCCAGACTCAGGCGCTAAACCAGGTCAACGCATTATGTGATAGGCTAATACCAATCACGTTAATTAACTGATCTATTTTACTTGTTAAAATAACTTATTTAATGTGATTGGTATAACTTTGCACATAATACCAATCGAAGTAAATAGCTAATCTATTTTAATGGCTATTTTCTATAATAAATTGTCAATAAAAAAGCCGATTATATATTGATATAATCGGCTTTTTATTAGGCTGTAATTTTAACTAATCGTATTAACTAGCTGTATTAGCAGAAGGACCTACATCGCTTGTTGTTAATGGTGTAGGCGCTACAATCGTAGGCTCAGCAGTTAATATTTCTAATTCAGAACTATTTAACGCACCACCTGAAGTATCAAGAGCAGAACCAGTTGCATATGACTGATTACCCGACCAAGTATTAGTTAAGCTATCAGCATAATTATCAAATAAAACACCTTCGCTACCTGTCACTACATTATCCGAAATAGTGATACCAGTTGGTACTATAGAATAATTATCACGACCGATATAAATACCACCACCTAGATTATCGACTAGAGTATTATCACTTACTGTCACATTAGTTGGTGCTTCATGGCTGTTACCATTAGAGCTATCTGATACATCGCCAGAATCTATTAAAATTGGGCTTCTCCAGCTAGTACCTGATAAACCAGTGATATAGTTACCAGTCACTATATGATTTGCACCGTAAACGCGAATCCCGCCCGTTTCATAGTTAGCATCTTCTACAGAATCACTTGCACCAGTGCCATAGAAGTAATTATCTATCGCTTTATTATCATGCCCTAAGCGGAATGATAATGACCCCATTGAGTTCAAAAATGTATTATTTGAAAATTCATTATTTGACGTTTTAACTGTCATTATTTCATTTTCACCATCACAATCTTCGAATAAGTTATACTCAATCAGATGGTTTGTTTCAACATCTTGAGAACCAGAATCACCAAATACAATCGCTTCACGATCTGAGTCACCTTCAGGTGTTGTGTTACCCGTTTTTACGTACGGAGCAATATTTTTAAAATAGTTATGATGAATATGCGCTTCTTTCGTCATCGTATTCAATTCATCGTCATATTGAAACTTAATATAACTTCCAGAATTAATTGAATAATATGGTTCGCCGTCACTATCGAAATCTCCAGTAGCCTCTTCTGTTATGACGTTTTTATCCAAAAATTCGTTATAAGCAATGGTGATTGTTTCACTTGCACCAGTTAATACTAAAGATGTTTGACCTTCAGTAACATCCATATGGTCAAATTTATTACGTAATATTTTGATATTTTTTGAATCTACGATTTTAAGCAATGTACTGTTGTCATTTGGACCAAACTCAAAGCCTTGTAAAATAATATTTTGAGATCGAGTAATAGAGGCAGTTTCTAAAGCAATACTTCCAACAGTTGCAGCTCGAATGATAACCGGAGAATCAAAACATACATCTTTAAAAGAAATACTATCTCCACCGGTAATGATGATTTCATCACCGCCTACTGCGTTTGCTAATGTAGTCGTTAAATCATCAGTATCAATTGTATATGTTGTGCCTGTTTTAACTGGATTTGAATCAGAGCTTTCAACGCTAGTCGGCGTTTCACATGCAAATGTTGGGTCAACTTCTTCTGAATCCTCAGGTTCTTCTGTTCCTGTACCATTCTCATCATCAGGTTTCGCATCAGCAGATTTGATAGTAAAGGTTAATGTTACAACTTCACCATTAATAGTGACGTCATAATACTCTACTTGCGTCTCATCAGACTCCATATCACCTAAGCCATTATCAGCAATAGGGACAGTGTACGTCCAGTTACCACTAGCATCGATACTAAATGTGCTATAAACAGAGCCATCAGTGTACGCGACAAAAGTTGATCCATTTAACGTGCCACTTAATGCAGCATCTTTGTAATACAATTCAAATGAAGTAGTCTCTTGGGTTACCGTATCGCCAGTCTCTGTATCGCCAGTTTCAGTGCCACCAGTTCCAGTACTACTAGTGGTAGTACTTTCTGAGCCACCACATCCTACTAAGCCAGCAATCATAGTCGCCAACAAGAGTTTTTTATACATTTCCATGTCCATTCCTTGGTTGATTTAAAATACCCATAATATAAAGTTAAAAACATTTTTTTCAGCAGTTTAAGTCACAATTTACAAAGAATAAAAAGCGCAAAGTCTCATATATATAAAGCTTCTCAAGAAAATTCATCAAAACGCATTATTCACTGTTTTAACAAGTACAATAGATCAGTTAATTAACGTGATTAGTATAAGTATAAGTAATCAATGAAGGATTAAACTGCACATTGCCAATTATTACATCCGTTACCATTGAAGATACTTTGCACCTTGAATGGTAACGGGTATATGACAATATTCAGTGAAGAGTAATGAATTTATTTTTTAAAAAATCTCAACTTGGGATTTTTGACGACTAACAAAATACCTCCCAGAATCATCGAACTAGAAATAACAAAAGCAAAGGAGATATTTTCGCCAACAATAAAGAACCCAGCAACTGCGGCTAAGACTGGTACTAACAATTGCACAACTGCAGCAACATTATGACGTAAATTTTTTAATGCTTGATACCATAATAAGTAGCCTACTGCAGAAGCAAGTACACCTGACAAAATGGCATTTGTGACACCAGGTGTTGTAAGTTCTGCAAAATTAATATTCAACAACATCAATACAAATATAAATGGTAGTGTGCGAAAAAAGTTAAAAATAGTATCTGAACTTGGGTCGGTACTTTTTTTGCCTGCTAATGTATATAAGGCCCAACTAATGCCAGCTAATGTCATGAGCATAAAAGCAATTAATGAAGGACTTTGCACTTGTGGCGCTAATAAATAGATAAAACCTGCTATGGCGAGTAATAACCCCAACCATTCAGCAATACTTAATGTACGCCCTTTACATAACCCAATGACTAGCATGGTCACTTGAACTGTTGCAAATAACACTAATGCGCCGGTAGCAGTATCTAATTGGATATAAGCATAAGAAAAAGCGAGTGCATAAATAAATAACCAAATCGAACTTGACCAACTTCCCTTACTCGTTGCAACAAGAGAGTTGTTGCCTATAGACACTGAATTTTGAGTAGCAATAACGTAATATCGTTTCACCGCAAGAAAAATAGCTAAAAACACACAGCCTGAAAATAATCTGATAACAGTAAAACTACCCGCATCAATTTGATCACCACCTAGCGCTAAGCGACAAAAAACAGAATTTGCAGCAAATGCTAATAATGCCAACGTCGTTAAAATAAAAGTATTGTTAAACATACTGAGCCTTATTGATAACAGATTTTATTAGAGTCTGCAGATCTTTGCAAAAACAAACTCAAAAGTTCAACAGACCTAGAAGAGTATTAGCGAAACTGGTTCAGTAATATAATAATAATTAGACATTACATATATTTAAACTAACAATTTAAACAACAAACGCACTGACCAAACCAATTAAACCACCGAATACACCACCCCAAACGACTAACCAACCTAGATGTTTCTTAATCATTTCTTGAATTATTTCTTTCACTAGTTGGGGTGTTAGTTCATTTAATCGTTGTTCTATTATCTTTTCAATTTTAGCCAGAATGTCATTCATCATATCGGGTTGCTCAATTTCAGTTTTAAGCAATTCAATAAAATCATCATCATTGGTTAAATCGATAATTGACGTTTTCATGTGTTTAATAAAAGGCTCTCTTAGTGGTCCTAATGCTTCTTCACCGCCAAACATGCCTAACATTCCACCAAATGATGAATTCATAATGACTTTTACTAAACCATCATAGGTTGGGTTTAGATCCACCTTCTCAATAACAGGTTGTAAATTTAATTGGGCAGGTGAAAAACTACTTGCGGATAAAAAGCGATCAACATTATCTGCGGTAAAAAACTGTTGCATCATTAAGTTTCTAATACCCGTTTTGAACTCTTCAAAATGAGCAGGAACAACACCAGAACCATACAAGAAAGGTACTTTTTCAAATAACATAAATACAGCTAGCCAATTGGTCAAAGCGCCTGATAATGCAAATAAACCGACCATGGTTAATATCGCAGCTAACTCTGTTTCTCCAAGGACGACACCAGTAACTAATATTAACGTGGCGATAATGTTAGTGACTAAACTCTTAT
>JAOFNL010000042.1 GCA_028041985.1 Psychromonas sp.
TAGATCACGATACAATTCAAAGAAGTGGCCTTCAAGAAGATCGTATTGCTCTCGTAATACCCTCCCAGTTTTAGCTAACGGAGCCATGCGTTCACTTCGGGTTGCCATGCGTTTTAATGCATATTCAATATTATCAACTCGCTGATATGACTCTAACCATCTATCTTGCCATACCCATGTGTTCACTCTTTGAAAGCGTTCAGGTAATAAGATATTGTCTGCTGCTGTTTCAAGAACAATTTTCTGCTCAGCAAACTGACAAAAATCGGTTAATGCTAAGTGATGAAATTTAGTCCAATGCGAAGCTAAAAAATGGTCCCAAAACATATCTAACGCAATGGGAGCATAACGACGTAATGATTGCGGAAATAATGATTTAGCGGCTAATGCTTGGGGGTGTTTATCAGTAAAACTGTCGACATACCGATGTAACCGAATGCCTTTAACTATGTCTGCAGGGAATTTTCCATCAGGATCCCCTTTCACAAAGTCCCCTAAAAAATTACCGCTAAAACTGGTATTGGTATGAGATGCAAGATGCAGATGTGCAAGATAATTCATAACTTATTAGCCCGATTAAATACAATAAATTTAAGTGTGCACCACTGACTAACGCAGAAAACACCGAGACACAACTTTAGAGAGTGCCACTCTCAACTTCTTGTTTATATAATACCAAACCTCGTGCTTGATAATTTGCTAATGCACTAGGATGATCCAAACTGCAAGTATGCACCCAAACACGTTTAGCATGGCAAACTTCCCACGCCTGACGAATCGCATAACTCAACAAATATCCACCCAATCCTTTACCTATAAAAGCGGGAGCTAAACCAAAATATTTAATTTCTACCTCTTGAGCGTCACTAATTTCTAATTCGAAATAACCTGCGATAGCTCCCTGATAATAAGCAACCCAAGTTCGTAAATTACTTCGTTCACTATAGGCTTGCCATACTTCATCAGAGTCATTGAGCTTATCAAACCACTGCCATGCTTCACCCACCAGTGAATATAAGTAACGATTAAATCGATACTCTTTAATTTCTGCCTCGGTAATCGTTAGACCTGCGACAGCGGGCTTTTCTTTTAGTTGTTCTGGTTGCAACATTTCTAAATAATAGATGGTGTTATCGCTCATTTAACTTCCTTCACGTTCAATCTGTTAGCTGTTAATCAAAGGCTGTGGATAATAAATAATATTAAAGAATCGTAAAGGTACATCACCAACATTACGATAGCCATGAGGCTGATCCGCAGCAAACTTCGCTTTATCGCCTATATCCAATGTATTCCATTCATCACCAAGCAAATATTGCATACAACCACTGGTCACTACAATATGCTCAATCACTCCCTTTTGATGAGGTTCAGAATGCTGTTCATGTCCAACGGCTAATTGAAGATCAAACATTTCCATGCCCGTCGCTGGATCATATTCAAAAATGGTTTCAATTCGGATCGCTTCCGCTTCAGCCAAGCTTTGAACTCTCAGGTCTTGTTCATGCCCATTGCCTAAAAAATCAGATAAGGGTAATGCAAATCCAGTGGCTATTTTCCACAACTTGGCAATGGTGGGACTTGATTCACCACGCTCGATTTGTCCAAGCATCGCTTTAGAAACCCCACAATGTTGGCTAGTCACTTCCAAACTCCAGCCTTTGCTTGCTCGCGCTTTTTTTAATTGGGTCGCTACGGTTTTATTAATTAAATTTGGCATATTTCCCTTGTGCGTTATAACAGCCAGTGTTACTTTTACATTTTTGTGCGTTAAAGCGCACGGAGTACATTATGAAAATAGTTTGGCAACAGGTCAACTCAATTATGGCAGCAATGAGTGCTGGTTTGATGGCAGTGATCGTTGGATTTTCTAGTTCTGTTGCACTAATCTATCAAGCGGTGATCAATTTAGGCGGAGATGCCAACCTGGTCGCCAGTTGGTTTTTAGCACTTGGCGTGAGTATGGGCGGATTAAGCATTCTACTATCTCGCTATTATCGCATTCCTATTTTAATTGCTTGGTCGACCCCCGGCATTGCAATGCTAATTGCTAACGTACAAGGCTTCACCCTCAACCAAGCTATCGCAGGATTTATTGCTTGTGCTGTTTTATTGGCTATTTTTCCACTGTTAATGCCACTTGATAAGTTATTTAAATGGCTGCCCTCACAACTAGCATCAGCCATGTTGGCGGGTATTTTATTAAACTTTGGATTATCTGTATTCGAGCAAATGAGTTGGCAACCGAGTTTAATTATTCCGATGTTTATTAGCTATTTGTTAGGTAAACGTTTTGCCCCGCAATGGGCGTTACTCATTGTTATGTTCGTTTCTATTACACTGGCTTGGCAGTTGCAACTAATTGAAACAAAATCGATTGAATGGCAGTGGACTGAGTGGCAATTTATTCAACCAGATTTTTCATGGGCAGTAATAATCAGTATTAGCTTACCTTTATTTATCGTCACCACTGCGGCACAAAACTTACCTGGCATTGCAATGTTAAATAGCTTTGGTTATCAAGCTCCTGTTAAAAACATTCTATCCTTTACTGGATTAATCAATATTTTTGTCGCTCCTTTTGGAGGTTATGCACTTAATTTAGCTGCGATTAGTGCATCTATCTGTATGACAGAAGATGTGCATGCAGATCCTAAAAAGCGTTATTGGGCGAGTATTTGGGCTGGTATTTTCTATCTATGTTTAGGTCTTTTTGCTGCTTATATCATGGCTTGGTTTGCCTTATTACCTCAGTCTCTTATCTTAGCACTAGCAGGGCTCGCACTGTTCTCAACCATTACACATAGTTTAAAACAAAGTATTAACAGCGAAAATAAGCACATTAATGAAGCAGCGGTGATCACTTTATTGATAACAGCATCACCTATTGCACTTTGGGGCATTAGCTCAGTCATTTGGGGGGTGATTGGAGGAGCAATTGTTTTATTTATAAATCAATTAGGGACTAAAAACAGTGAATAATTACACCTCAAGCGAGGCCTGAATCAGTAGATTACGCGGTGTAATATGAGATTCACAAAAAGTAAATAACGTCACCTGATAACCTGCTTCTTGCAGGCTTAATGCTCGATCGTAAACTAGCCATAATTCTAATGGGCGTCGAAAAAATTGCGACACTAATTCACAACGCCTCAACCTATTAAAACGCACTAACCCTGCTTGTAAAAAATGAGTGAGATCAGTAGGCAATTCAATATCCAAGGCTTTAGTCTCAACAACCCAAGCTGAAAATTGATGAAAATCTGCGGATAATAAGGTTTTAGGGAAACTAGGCACATTCAAGTAAGTATTCGTGTTTAATAAGGACTTCTGTAAGCAATCAAAGCTCAGTCGCCACCATACCTCTTGGTCATTTAGTGCCGTTTGACGCTCACCCGAAGTACTTTGTTGCGCAACCGCTAACTTTAAATCTTGCTTACTCAAATGAATAGATGATAACAATTGGCTAGATTCTGCAGCATACAAGGAGACAGGTCGGTATTCTTCATGTTGTGTTAAATGATAACAACAAGGACTGATCGTTACTTTCTGTGTTTTACTGCTTTTAGCACATTCAATAAGATGCACGTGTAAATCACCACAAGCGTGTAAAGCGACCACATGTTGTTGTGCTTTAAGCAAAGGGTCTGCTTCACCAAGTAGAACGTTAGCAACAGAGAAATCTTGTTTTATCTGTAATTGCTCAGCGAGCTGAGTTCCTTGCTCACACAAACTCTCATTCCATTCCACTGCACTCACATCGACTTGTGTTTTATGGTGAATTAAGCGCCCTAAATGCCCTTTACCTGCACACCATTCTAAAACAGGTAACTTGCCTTTTACGTGATCTGAAAACTGATCTATTTGTACCCATTTACGACCTTTAATACCATTCTTAAGCCAAAAGGGAATATCTGATTGCACTTGCTTATTTCTCTTCTCAATGGCAAAGAGCTGATCATCAATAGCTAATAAGTCAGGAATAACTTTCTTCAGTATTGGATAAAGCAGAGAGGGATTTTGTTGATAAAGCTTAAGCGCGGTGTCATCGAAACTTTCTAATAAATCAATCAACTCGCTGTTGTTTTCAAAACTTGGATAATCGAGTAGTGGAAAAGCATTATAATGCCAATATTGCTTATGCGCAGTAAGGTAAGAATCGATATGATTAAAAGTATGCTTTAGCAAAAGACCACCTAAAGAGCCTGAAAGTAAACCGTTCGGTATACACCTTTATTTGCTAACATTGTTTTGCTTCACAGGCTTATCCGAAGTTGGGTTACTCAAATCTTTTGATGCGCTTTTTCGCTCAGAGGGTAAAGGGTCACGACAACAGCTTCCAAAATGCACACCATTTAGCCACTCTTGTAATTCAGCTTCTGTAGGCTTCTTTGTTCCACTCATATTACTTCCTTACTATTTAGGCTAAATACCAATGCTGTCGAGTATTTCTAAAAACACTTCTTCACGGCTTTTAGGTGTTAAATTGGGATATAAACGACACAAACGTATCGCTTGGCTAAATTTATTTCTTCCTAAAACACTTAATACTCGCGTGAATAATGCTTCATCTAAAAAGAAAGTTTTTACTGCATGGACGACGGCATCATCTAAAGAAACATAGACCACACCATCAAACTCAAAACTCTCGTTATCACTTTCAATTTCTAATTTATGGTTATTAATGACTAACGGCCAACCTTGATAGTTAATGCGTGCTTGCATCATTTCAAACATCGGCCATGCGCTACGCTTAAAACCTTCAAAAGCACTGCCTTCTAATTCTGATTCTTCCAGTTCTTTCTTGGTCCAGTTTGAACCAATACTTAATACTTTTTGATGCTTAACGGTTAACGCTTGTTTGATGGCATCTCGATAACCATAAATAGAAGGGAAAGCAGAACGTTTAACGATACTCGCACACTCTTTACAACTAGGTAGACTGATTGGTTGATGATCTAAGATATTAACTTCGTAATCATGCTGAGGAAATTTTATTTTTTTATCATTTGGTTCGCCACAAAACCAACAGGTATTACGATAATTGAAAGGAATTTCGATAGCGGAATAAGTCGTCATATTAAATACTCATGATAAAAGAAGTTAGGGTACGTTTTGCACCACTAATAATCAATCTTCATCTGTTTGTAACTATTTAAAATCGCCTATCTAAACACTAAAAATGAGCGCCTACACTGCTGTTAAAATCGAGTTTAACAAGCTCAGTTGCACCGACATTAAGTGAACTATCTGAGGCAATATACTGACCATTTTCACTTTATCTTAGGTAGTGTTCAAAAATCTGTGTCATTTCAGTAGAATGTACTAAAAAAGGAAAGGGCAGCCTAAGCTGCCCTAATTTAGTCACTCTATCTAATCCGTGATAGAAGTTGCTCCATGCAAAACATCCTTTTGACTATTGCCATACTAGGCATCCTCTTCCCAAATCCTTTGGGCTTCTTCCCTGCTATTACATCCTTATACGATAAACATCCTGCTTATCACCCACTATCCAACGGGTCGCTTCCTTATCACATCCCTATTTAATAAACATCCTGCTTATTAACTGCCCCCACTCCTTGGAAGGTATCCTTATTACATCCAGTAATGCCGTCCTTGTCATTCCTTACGATAAACATCCTGCTTATCCACTCCAATCCTTGAAATGTCCTTTCATCATCCTAATACGATAAATAATCCTTATTCACCGTTTTCTAAAACATCCTATTGTTTCTTCCCTGCTCGCTTTCCATTTGCTAATTTACTTCCTGTAAATTATCTTCGTCCTTGCTTCGGAACAAATAATACGACTGACACAAACTATTAAACGCCACAAAACATCAACAGAGCATCAAACATAAACATAAAAAATAGATTGCAGCATGATTTTCAATAAGTTAGCATTTTTTAATTTTTCATCACGCCTGAAAGAAACCATTAAAAATGTGAATAGACTACGAACAACATGGACAATCTCGCACAAAATAACTTGTCGACGATATTTTTGATAAAAAATACCCCCTACGAATCATTGATTTACATCAATTAAATAGATTTAATATAATATCAAGTACTATTTTCACTCTGTCTAAAAGTTCATGTAATGAAATGGTTTCACGTAATTTTATTGATAAAATATAAACCAATCACTGTAAGAAACAGACAATAGTTATCACTTTACTGTTAAGTAATCAATTTCTAGCCCTCATAAACTTATATAAAAACAAAAAGATTGAAAAACAATAAAAAAGTCATTCGCAAGCTCATAAAATAAGAAGCTAAGCATGGTATTTGATATTCATTCGCATTATATTCTTGCTTTATATTCACATCTCAGGTTAATACAATGTCCGTTTACGCTACCTTCTGTTTTCTTGCTGCCGCAGCCATGTTAATCACATTTATTAATAGCAAATTAGGCAAATGGCAAAACACTATTGCGATTACCGCCGGTTCACTATTGCTTTCACTTATTATCATCACCGCGGGTAAAAATGGCTTTACCCAATTACAAGATATTGCAATCACAGAGCTAGCTAAAATAAATTTTGAAAGCTTCCTTTTAGATGGTCTATTGGGTTTTTTATTATTTGCAGGCGGATTAGGAATTAAATTAGAAAGCTTAAAAGATCAAAAATGGGAAATTGCCGTACTTGCGTTAGGCGGCACTCTATTTTCAACCTTCTTTGTGGGTTACTCATTATTTTATATCTGTCAGTTTATCGGTATTCCTTTTGACCTTATTTATTGTTTATTATTCGGCTCTTTGATTTCACCAACCGATCCAATTGCTGTGTTAGCGATCGTAAAAAAATTAAAAGCACCCAAGCGTATTTCAATGCAAATTGAAGGTGAATCTTTATTCAATGATGGTTTTGGTTTAGTTATTTTTGTCACCTTATTTAGTATCGCCTTTTCAGGTGAAGCACTTACTGTAGAAAATGTCGCAACACTGTTTTTGCATGAAGCAATTGGCGGAATTGTGTATGGTTTTGCCCTCGGTTTGTTATTCCATTATTTAATCAGTGCGACTAATGACCACGCAATGGAATTATTATTAACTATTGGAGTGCCAACGGCAGGCTATGTATTCGGGCAAATGTTAGGCGTTTCTGGGCCTTTAGCAATGGTAGTCGCAGGGATCATGATTGGAAACTGGACCAGAAAAAATGGGTTTTCTGACGAGAGTAAAGCGCAGTTAGATCACTTTTGGGAATTGGTCGATGAATTTTTAAATGGAGTTTTATTCTTGCTCATTGGCTTAAGTATGCTGCAATTTAGTTTCCATCAAGAAGATTGGATATTAATGCTCATTATTATTCCTCTGGTGTTGCTCGCTCGCTACTTAAGTGTTCGATTATCTTACGTCGGCTTCAATCGTTTTCGCAGTTATAACCCCTATTCAATCAAAATATTAACATGGGGAGGATTACGAGGAGGTCTGTCAATTGCAATGGCGATGATGATCCCCGTGGATGTTTGGGTCTTTCCTGAAAAACATATCGATGTACGGGAAATCATTTTGGTCATGACCTACGGGGTTGTATTGTTTTCAATACTAATTCAAGGCTCTAGCATTGTGCCATTAATCAATAAAGCAAAAGAGTGGCAGAACAAACAATCTTAAGAGAGGGCAGCTTGCCATGAAAGATAAAAACATCAAAAGAAAGCATCAATAGGCAGCGTTAAACCATTCAGCAAAGAACATCAACAAATAAGAATATATATATCAAATTATGAAACAATTTTGTTTTTAACATGTTAAAGTCGTTCGTAATACCTCTTTACCAGCCCACTTTATAATAACGAAATGAGGTAATGATGAGTTAAAGCACTAAGAATCAGGACGATTTATGCAAAACACGACGCTGAAAAAAACATTCTCCATCCGTTTCACCGTAGTCAGTATCTTCATTTTTTCCAGTATACTTACTGCCACTATTGCAATTGCATTACAATATCATTTCAGCCAATCCATGGCTCATAAGTCCGCACTCAAACTATATGATTTTGCAGCAGATAATGGTAGCTCTTACTTTATCCAGCAAGATGATAAAGCAGCTAACTATGTTTCACTGCTGGCAAACTTTACTAAGTTACTAGAAACGCAGACTATACATCCCGAAACATTGAAGCTTTTTGCTCATGTGTTACAAAAAAATGAAATGTATTACTCCATTTATCTCGGTTTTGCTAATGGTGATTTATTAGAATTAGTCAATTTAAATCAACAACAAAAGAGATCAAATAATTTACACGCAGAAAAAAGTGACCGTTGGGTTCTGATTTCAGTAACAGGTCAAAAAGAGCAACGTGTGCGTCAATTATCCTACTTTGACGAGTCATTTAACTTACGTACTGAACGCCAAGAAAAAAGTAGTTATGATGCCACTAAGCGACTTTGGTACCAAAATGCAACAACCTCGAAAGTGTATAAATCAGATGCCTATGTTTATGCTCTATCAAACCTTTTAGGGCAAACTTTTTCAAAAAAAATAGCAAATACAGGCACAGTCTTAGCCTTGGACATCACGCTAGATGCTTTATCAAGCACAATAACGGAACTCAGCAGAAATAAGAAAGACGAAATATTAAGTGAGGTTTATTTTTATCAAAAGAATGGTCAATTACTGTCTTCTAATCAAAATATTAAAGCGCCAAATAATGGCCAGGAATTAGCAACCGTTCCTTATCCAATTTTAACTGAATTATCTGAAAAACCTGAAAACTTCCACCAATTACAAGCAGTAACTATTAACAATACCGACTACTACCTATATATCGCCCCAATGGATAAGCAATATGGACAAAATAATTATCTAGCGATTCTCATATCTGAAAAAATACTACTGGCGGATAGCATTAAACAAATTCAAACCTCAATAGCCATTAGTTCGATTTGTTTAATTTTATTATTACCTCTCGCTTGGTTATTTGCATCGCCAATTGTCAAACCCATTAAAGCATTAGCAATAGAAACTGAAAAAGTAAAACTGCGTCATTATGAACAGTTACAACCGATCTCTAGTAATATCACTGAAATACAAGAATTAAACGACTCCATGGTCGATATGAGTCAATCAATTGAAAGTTACCAAGCAGAACAAAAGCAACTTATGGAATCTTTTATACAACTAATTGCACAAGCGATTGATGACAAATCTCCGTACACCGCAGGCCATTGCAATAGGGTGCCGGAACTAGGTTTAATGCTAGCCGCCGCCGCAGAAGCCTCGAATTTACCACCATTCGACGCCTTTAAATTTAAAAATAATGATGAGCATCGAGAGTTCAGTATTGCTGCATGGCTTCATGATTGTGGAAAAATCACTACACCAGAATACATTGTTGATAAAGGCACTAAATTAGAAACGATTTATAACCGCATACATGAAGTGAGAATGCGTTTTGAAGTGCTATGGCGTGATGCTGAGATTAATTATTACCAACAAGTATTAACAACACCTGAGCAAGAACAAGGTTTAAAAGATGCATTAAATAAGCAACAGCAGCAGCTGATTAATGATTTTCAATTTATTGCAAAATCAAACGTAGGGAGTGAATTTATGTCTGAACAAGACATTCTGCGGGTGCAACAAATTGCAGAGCAAACTTGGCTACGCCACTTTGACGATAAATTGGGGTTATCGCCTATAGAAGAATTGAACTTAGAAGGTGAAAGTAAGTCATTACCTGCAATAGAAAAACTATTAAGTGACAAAAATAAACACATTATTAAACGTGATAGAAAAGTAGAATTTGACCCTAAATTTGATATTAAAATGGAAACACCCGAACACCTTTATAATCTCGGCGAAATATACAATTTATCTATCGAGCGTGGCACCTTAACGACTGAAGATAGATTTAAGATTAACCAACATATTACTAGCACTATAAAAATGCTAGAAAACTTACCTTTCCCTGACGAGTTAGCTAAAGTTCCTCGCTATGCATCAACGCATCACGAAACACTAATAGGGACTGGTTACCCTCGCAAGTTGAGTGCAGAAGATCTCTCAATTCCGGAACGCATATTAGTCCTTGCCGATATATTTGAAGCATTAACCGCAGCGGATAGACCTTATAAAAAAGCAAAACCACTTAGTGTAGCAATCAATATATTACATAAAATGACACTCGACCAACATATCGATATGGATATATTCAAACTTTTTTTAAGTAGTGGAATTTACTTACAATACGCACATAAATTTTTAGATAAAAAGCAGATAGACGACGTAGATATCGATCAATACTTAACTTAAAGCTTTTGGGGTGACCAGATAAAAAATGGGATATTGATTCATATCCCAGTACAATGATCACATCCAGAAAATAAGAACGGTTATCATCTTGAATAGTTTCCCTACAATTGATTGGTCTTGGTTAATACAACAAGCTAAACAGCATAAAAAACGCCTTATTGCGGCCAATATCATTGCCGTCATCGCTACATTAATCAGCGTGCCTATCCCGTTATTAATGCCACTTATGGTCGATGAAGTATTATTAAATAATCCAGCTGATGGCATTGCACTGATTAACCAGTTTTTACCTTCTGGCTGGCAACAATCAGCCAACTACATCATTGTTATTTTTATCGCTGTTATTTGCATGCGCATTACCAGTCAATTACTCAATATATTACAGAGTCGACAATTCATTCTAGTGTCGAAAACCATCACTTGTAATATTCGCAAACAACTTATTGATAAAATTGGCCGAATTAGTATTCGTCAATATGAAACACGAGGAAGCGGTGGCATCAATGCGCATTTGATTACTGATATTGAAACTATTGATAAATTTATCGGTAGCACATTGAGCCGATTTATTGTGAGTTTATTAACTGTAATGGGAACCGCCGCAATTCTGTTATGGATAAATTGGCAACTCGGTTTGTTTATTTTATTAGTTAATCCGATTGTAGTTTATTTTTCCCGTAAATTAGGTCGTCGAGTTAAGCACCTGAAAAAGCGTGAAAATCAGGCATTTGAATCATTTCAAAATCGCTTAATTGAAACACTCGATGGTATTTATCAACTTCGCGCATCTAATCGAGAAAAAGATTTTTTAAATCAACTCAAAGATCAAACTGACGATATTCGCCATAGCGCAGACAAATTTGCTTGGCAAAGTGAAGCTGCCAGTCGCTTTTCATTCTTATTATTTTTATTAGGATTTGAATTATTTCGTGCAGTAGCCATGTTAATGGTGTTTTTCAGCGACTTAAGTATTGGACAAATGTTCGCTGTATTTGGTTATTTGTGGTTTATGTTATCCCCTGTTCAAGAACTCTTAAACATACAATTTTCATGGTATGGGGCATCGGCCGCATTAAAACGTGTAAATGCATTAATGCACCTTGAGGAAGATAATCGACCTATCAGCAAGGTCAATCCTTTCACTAAAAAACAAGCGACTGAAATACGTATTGAACATGTTGATTTTTCTTACGACAAAGAAAAGCAAGTGCTAACTAACTTAAGTTTAACGATTCCCGCAGGACAGAAAATTGCTTTAGTCGGCGCAAGTGGTGGAGGAAAATCTACCCTAATTCAATTGTTAATAGGGGTTTACCAGCCAACAAGTGGAAAGATCTTATTCAATGGTGAAGATAGTAACGATATTGGTTTTGATATCATTCGCGATAATATTTCCGTGGTATTACAACAACCAGTTTTATTTAATGACACATTACGCCATAATTTATCACTTGGCTTACCTTATACCGACCAACAATTATGGCATGCATTAGAAGTCGCACAACTACATGATGTTATTGAGCAATTAACAGAAGGCTTGGCAACACCATTAGGCCGACAAGGGTTGAGATTATCCGGTGGTCAACGTCAACGAGTAGCAATAGCAAGAATGATACTCACCGATCCACAGTTTGTCATTTTAGATGAAGCAACTTCAGCACTAGACACACAAACAGAAAGTGCATTACATGATGCTTTGAATAACTTTTTAACGGGTCGTACAACTCTGATCGTCGCGCACCGGTTATCCGCGGTGAAACAAGCTGATAAAATTTTTGTATTAGAGGAAGGACAAGTCAGCCAATCTGGCACACATCAGGAACTAGTAAAACAAGATGGGCTTTACCAAACTCTCTATGGCAGCATACAAAATCATTAGCCGGAATAGGGATTAGTGCTATCCGAAACATAATAATGAAGATCATAAATGAACAAATTTCAATTACATCAGCAACTGATGATGCATTTACAGCAATCATTAGATAATGCAAAAGCAGCGGCTAAACGTGCGCATGAAACTGCAACGAGTGAAGAAAATATCGCAGAAAACAAATATGACACTCTGGCTTTAGAGGCTGCTTATTTAGCACAAGGTCAATCGCAGCGAGTTAATCAATGTCAAACTGATATTGATGCTTGCATTAATTTATCCACCAGCAAATCCAATATAGGAGAATTAGGCGCTTTAATGGTATTGATGGATGAACTTGAACAAGCTAAATATTTGTTAATATGCCCTGTTGCAGGTGGTGTGAAATTACATTGGGATCAACATTCGGTTATGGTTGTTACTCCTCATTCCCCAATGGGTAACGCATTATTAAAACAACAATGTGATGATGAGGTAACATTATCAATCGTGGGTAAAGTAATTACCTATCATATACTGCAAATTATCTAACGACCTAAAAAAATACCTCATGTTTCTGATTAGGCCCATCATTCTCAGCTAATGTTAATAACGTCAAACCTTGCTCATGTTGACAGTTTTTAACTATTTCTCGCACAAAGTAACTATTTTTTTCATCGGCGATAAATTCACTAAGATCACACCATTTAGCTTCTGCAATTTCATCAATATCTTGAATGTTAATAGTATTGCTGATTGCTTTTAAACGACAAATAAAATAAATATTAGATTTACCAAAGCGATAACTCTTTTTCGAAGCAAAGCCTTGAATACTTAGAAACTCGCTGTGAACTCCGGTTTCTTCAAACACTTCACGCACAATAGCAGATGATATTTTCTCTCCCAACTCAATATGTCCACCAGGTAATTTATATCCTGTATACACAGCTATTTTTTCTCGAATGACCAACACTTGTTGTTGATCGTTGAGAATAAGCGCGCCTGCGCCAATACTATGGGTTGGAACAAAAGGAGCATAAGCTTCTTTTTTAAGCCGTAAAATAAGCGTGATCTCATTTTCCAAACAGTTATGAAAAACAAACCCAATATCCGTTGCTGTTTTAATATGAATCGATTGTTCAATTCCCAAGGTAAGCCAGATTAATTGTTTATGTTGCTGTTTTGCTAACAAGATAAGTTCATTTAATGCATGATAAAATTGATCCACTTTATCGCCCAATAGCTGTTTATTGATTATCACACCATTAAATTCATC
>JAOFNL010000043.1 GCA_028041985.1 Psychromonas sp.
TGGCAAATTGTCATTATCTTTAAAAGGCATTTCTAATGTATTAGCCAAACAATCAAATTGTTCTGCAACCCAATTAGTGGCAACCGTCATATTAGCCGTTCCCGGCGCATTAACTTCATATCCAACTTCAGATTGAAAATCTGCACTGGCTAATTTTAATACTTCAGAAAAACGATCTTGTAATGAAGCAAGGCGTTCACTATAACTTGGAATCCCTTGCGATCCAGCTAAGAATACAAAAGGTAATGCTTCATCACCATGCACGTCGAAAAACAGATCAACGCCCGTCTCTTTCATTTTATTCACTACATGAAAAACTTCAGGACTTTTATCTAAACTTGGAGACTGCCATTCACGATTCAAATTAATACCAACAGCATTGGTACGTAAATGACCGCGAACACTGCCATCGGGGTTCATATTAGGCATAATGTAAAAATTAGCTTTATCAAGCAACAACTTACCCGTTGGGTTATCACTATCTAATAAACTATGCATTAATCCATCTACCAGCCATTCCGCCATAGTTTCACCAGGATGCTGACGCGCAGTGATCCAAATGTTACGTTTATTTAGGTCACCATCACCAATTTTCACTAACGTCAGATCACGTTGATCAATGGTTTCTCCCAAATGCTCCAAACTTACTAATGGGTGCATTTGTACGGCGGCGATTAAGTCTTGATGACGTTCATAGCTGTAAGGAGCAAAATAAGCGATTTGAATTGACTCACAATCTAACTCAGCGATGATCGTTAATTTTCCATCTTTATAAAAAGTCGGCAATCTAAACCAGTGTTGGCGATCATAAGACGCTACGGCTTGGTAATTCTCCCACCCCTTTACATACGACGCTTCTCCAGCATTCATTATATTTAAAATATATTGCTCACCTACTTCCCCTTCTAGACGAAAATTAAACCATTGGAAAAATTCGTCACCCACATCAGGGCGAATAGCCAATTGAATATTTTGTTTATCATCGGCATTAATGACGTGAATATTACCCGCATCGAAATTAGCTGTGATACGCATCAGTTTTCCTTAATTTATGAGTTTATTAACGTGACCTGAGCATAAACTATCGAGAACAGACTGGATAGAAAATATTGTTTGATGATGGACCCTAAAGAAAAAATATTGCTATCATTCGTTTCATTTTTCACAAAGAAATAGATTGCTCGGCAAACTTTGAATTTTTTCAATAAACCAATTAAGTGCTTTGCCTTTATTTTCCTTACGCCAGGCCATACAGAGGTTATGTTTTCTAGTCTCAGGGGTTACTAATGGTAAGGGCACTAATTGCCCTGTTTTTAACGCGTTTTGAATACGGTGAACGGGTAAATAACCAACACCGACCCCGCGTAATTGCATCTCTATCTTTTGCTCCATATTAGGCACAGTAATACGTGATTGGCCATCGAGTATCCCAGCCGAACGAGGCATTATTTCTCTTGAACTGTCAGCCACGACAATGGATGGGTACTGTTTAAGCATACTCGCCGTTATAGGCTGTTGAATTTTACATAATGGATGATCGCGCGAGACAACGAAAATGAACTCAATATCACCTATCGGTAGAGTATTAATATTATTATCACGCACAGAGTCTGCTGCACCAATTATTAAATCACAGCGCCCTGCGCTCAGAGCTTCCCAGGTTCCACCAAAGGCTTCATCGATAACTTTAATACTCATCCACGGATGCTGTTGGTGTAGTTCAGCAATGAGTGAATAAAGAGGTTGAAAATATACAATACTATCAATCGCGATACGCAACTCTAACTCCCATCCGCTCGCAGATTGTTTAGCGACATAGGTTAATTCATCGGTTGCTTGCAAAATTAACCGCCCTTGCTCAACGATTAACTTGCCTACATAAGTTAATTCAGCTTTACGTTTACTACGATCAAATAAAATAACACCTAAATCTTCTTCTAATTTATTTACCGTATATGAGATCGCAGACGGGACTCGACATAGTTCATCTGCCGCCCCAGCAAAATTTTGTTTCCGTTCAATCGCATCAAGTACTTTTAACGCATCCAATGTAATGGGTGAATTCATTAGTTCAATCCTTTTGAATTAAAAGCTCAATTATGTTCATTATTAAAGAAAGGTCTATTTAAATATAATAACTTAAAGAATCAAAAATAATGAACACATACTTATAATATATCTGCGATATTATCGAAGGTAAGATAATAATACAGAGTCGTCACTAAATTAGCTTGATATGCCTTTGCCGGGCAATTTATCAAAAATAGGAGTCAATCATGGGATTAATCGTCGATGGTCAATGGATAAATGAATGGTATGACACAGAAAGTAATAAAGGTGAATTTCAACGTCAAGCAAGTCGTTTCAGACATAAAATAACAAGCCAAGGTTCTTTTAAAGCAGAAGCTGACCGTTATCACCTGTACGTTTCATTGGCATGTCCTTGGGCACACCGAGCCTTAATTTTTCGAGAATTAAAACAACTACAAAATATCATTTCAGTCAGTATTGTAAGGCCAGAAATGAGAGAGCATGGTTGGGAGTTTGATAACCAAAATCCTGAATTTGGCGATCACCTTTTTAATAGCAATTATATGTACCAACTGTATTTGAAAGCCGCACCAGATTATCAAGGCAGAGTCACTGTGCCTGTCCTGTGGGATAAAAAGACCCATCAAATTGTCAATAATGAATCCAGTGAGATCATACGTATTTTTAATACAGCCTTTAATGACATAACGGGCAATACTGATGATTATTACCCTGAAGTATTGCGAGAGGAAATAGATGAAATTAATGAGCGTATTTACCATCAAATCAATAATGGTGTTTACCGTGCTGGTTTTGCCACTACGCAAACTGCTTACGAGCAAGCTTATGATGAACTGTTTTCAAGCTTAGATTGGCTCGAAGCACGCCTTAGTAAACAACGTTATTTAGTGGGAGATAAGTTAACAGAAGCGGATTGGCGATTATTCACAACCCTACTTCGATTTGATGCAGTTTACCATGGGCACTTTAAATGCAATCGTAATAAACTCAGCGAATTTCATCACCTTAGCAACTATGTTCGAGAGCTTTATCAGTTTGGTTCTATTGCCGACACCATCGATTTACCCTATACCAAAACACATTATTACGCGAGCCATGACACTATTAATCCAACACTCATTGTTCCTAAAGGCCCGGAAGTAAATTTTATGCTTGCACACAATAGAGAGCTTATTGCTAATCAAGGCAGTTAAGGAAAACAGATGATAAAACATTACCCACTTAATCAACTTGGCAGAGCCGATCATGGTTGGTTAAAGTCCTACTTTCACTTTAGTTTTGCAAACTATTACAATCCTGATCGCATAAGCTTTGGCACACTCAGGGTGATTAATGATGATTGGATAGCACCTAATTCAGGTTTTCCTGCACATCCACACCGTAATATGGAGATTATTAGTTTTATTCGTTCAGGTGCTATTTCTCATCAGGACAGTGAAGGTAACGCAGGGGAAACTAGCGCTGGAGAAGTACAGGTGATGAGTGCAGGCACAGGTATCAAACATTCCGAATTTAATATGACGAATGAGCCATTAACACTTTATCAAATATGGATTGAACCCAATGAAAAGAATGTGACTCCACGGTGGGAAACTAAAATATTGACTAATACAGAGGATAATACAGTGCTACCATTATTAGTTTCTGGCTATCCAGAGGATAAAAACAATGCTTTATATATTCATCAATTTGCTCGTATTTATGGCGGACCATTAACCAAAGGCATGCAATGTACACAAAAAATTGAACATCAAATGTACTTGCTCGTTTCAGCAGGGAAAATAAAAGTAACTGACAATAAAAATGTAATTGTGATGCATAAAGGCGATGGGGCTGAAATAAGTCAGCAGAAAAAAATAAAAATTGAGGTATTGGAAAATAGTGACATTATTTTAATCGATGCACCTATCAAATAACGTAATATTTATCTCAAAAAAAAACAGATTAATTTTTATTGCTATTCTATGATTTAGAAAAGTAGTTTAGAACAAATTTATTCTAAGTGTTCGATAGTTAAAATTACATTGTGTTGCCATAAACACTGGCAATAAATGGGAATAGTAATATGAATGAAGATACTTTAATAAAAGTACTAAAAATATCTATTATTTTTGGATTGTGCCTATTCGCACTAGGAGGATATTTACATCTATTTAGTGAACGAATACAAGCACTTGGCGCGACAGGTATCGTGATCAGTGCTGCATGCATTGCATTAGGGTTTATTTTTTCACTCCCAACAAAAATATATTTGACCATATTATTAATGAAGCGAGAATCTGATAATAAAAATCAAGAGTAAAAATGAAACGCTTTACTAATTACTTTATATTAGGTCTCAACGACATGAATAATTATCATTGATCCGCCCCAATATTAAGATATCCATTATTTCGAAGTTGCATATCAATATCATATTCGCCTGCTATTGGAAGCCCTAGAAAATCGTTTCCAATAATTGACTCACCTATATTAACTGCAGGAGAGTTTTCACTAATATGCAAATCAGATTCACTAACGTTAATAAGTAAAGGATTTACAAAATAAGGACTAGCATCATTCCATGAGCCTTCTGAAGAACTACTAGCTCCATAATAAATATTATTGCTAATAATAAAGTCATCGTTATTTGAACCGATATTACTCAAATAATCAGTTCCCGATTTAGCATAAAATATATTATTTTTAATAATCACATTACTGGTGTTGTATTGCACTAAAATTTCAGCATCATTTCCATTGTAAGTTGTATTATTGTAAACCTGAATATTAACAGCATTGCCTCTATTAGAGTCATATCCACCCATTGTAATATTGCCTTGGTAAGAATGAGAGACAAAGTTATTTCTTACAATAATGTTTTCAGTATTTTTACCTTTATGTTCACTAGCCAATTCAATACCAATATCACAATGCTCTACGATGTTTCTTTCAATAATAATATTCTTTCCTCCATCAACATAGATACAGTCAGCTGAATAATCATTCTTGGAATAGGTTGGGTTTCTATCAAATCCAGGCCCACCTTCAGTTGAAATATACTCCACCCTATTATCAGCGATAAGGCCATTTCTAGCTTGATCTAATCCATCTGGACCATTACCTTCAAAACCAATAACATCAATACCAATATTATTATTGTGATGAACATAATTACCTTGAATGACAAAACCATCAACATTACCGTTTACAGTTAGCACTTCGCTATTACCCGTGGTGTTATATGACATTTCATTATTCAATATATAAATATCTTCATTTGGATCTTCACTTTCACCACCATGAACGTACACAACCAATGAATTCTTATCGTCACCTATATGATGTAAATAATTATTCTCAATGTAAATATGGTCACTGTTTTCAGCGACTTCAATGCCTTGATCATACCCAGTAATCTCTAGACCACGAATTTTAACGTATGAACAATTCTCCAAATAAAATGCATCTCCTGATGTACCACTCATGATCGTGTTGCCTTCACCTTGTATCACAATAAAACCACCTTCAGAGCCACAGGTATCTAATTCAACCTTTTCATTATAGGTACCCGCTTTAATCAAAATCGTAGTATCAACATGAGTAATTGCATCAAGTGCATCTTGAATGCTATCGTAATCTTCTGCACCAGATTTTCCCACAGTAATCGTGTAGGCGGTATTCAGTTCATCAATAACAGGTTCTTCAATAACAGGTTCTTCAATAACAGGCTCTTCAATAACAGGTTCTTCAATAACAGGCTCTTCAATAACAGGTTCTTCAATAACAGGCTCTTCAATAACAGGCTCTTCAATAACAGGTTCTTCAATAACAGGCTCTTCAATAACAGGGTCATCAATAACAGGAGTTGTCTGATTATTTGCCTGCTCAGTACTTTCGTTACCACAACCATAAATGCTCATTGATAAAAATAATAAAAGAGCTATTTTGTTCTTCATTCGAAATTCCTTTTTCAACACTTAAATTTAAAGTCATGTTAAAAACAACATTATTAAATAGCAGAGTCTTTAAATACATCCGCTCTAGTGAAAAGAGTGATAGATTTGATTAAATTACAACGCCGAAACATTAAAATTTAACTGAGAATAATTCAATGTTATCAATTAAACTATTCTCCTAAAGTAGTATTTAGTAAGAGGAAATGAGTTAAGTAAACTATCTTAAGCGATTAATAAAATTCATAGATAAAGTAAAAATTAGATTATGAGGGCAATGGGTAAAAGCTATATGTTATAAACGTCACCCCATTAATATCACTATATTAACTGCAACCAATATAAAGCAGATAACCCTAAACTACAGGTTAAAATCGACCCTATGGTAGTCATAGCCACAATGTTTGCCGCTAAATCCGCATTATGCCCCATCGCTCTCGCCATTACATAACTTGCAGCAGCAGTCGGTGCTGCTGACATAAAAAATACAACCCCAAGTTGTAAGCCAGTAAATCCAAAGAGATATGCACCTGCAGTAATTAAAATAGGTGCAGCAATAATTTTAAGTGCACTTGAAAAACGGCAGTTGAAACTATTATCCTTTAACGCTTTTATATTTAAACTTCCTCCTGTACACAACAATGCCAAAGGCAGGGTCATGTCAGAAAAATAAAGCCCTGTGTTAATCAGTACGTTAGGGACAGGTATCGCTAACACAAAGAAAGTAAGACCAAGTAAAATACCAATAATAAGTGGGTTTTTTAACACTGATGTAAAAACATCAAGGATCATTGCAGTACTAACACTCTTTTGTTTTGGAGATAAAATAATGACCGCTAAAATGTTATATAAAGTGGTATTGAAGGCCAAATAAACAGCCGCCAAAGCAATGCCTGCATCGCCATAAACGTTAGCAATATAAGCTAAACCAATAATGGCAATGTTACTGCGATAAGCACCTTGAATAATAACGCCATGATCTTGCTTCTCTTTCACCCAATATTTTGTGACCGCCACGCTAAATAAGAAGAAAGCTAAATTAGCAATTAACGCATAAATCACTAAAGGAAAATCAATTTCAGCCTCTCGATTGGTTTTAATAATACTGAGAAAAAGTAATGTCGGTAAGGTCACTTTGAATACTAATTTTGAGCCTATGTCGATAAATGCATCATTGATAGTATTCGTTTTTCGCAAGAACCAACCTAAGAAGAGTAATAAGCAAATTGGACCAATAATAGAAAATGAAAATTGTAATGACTCAAGAAACATAAGGGGCTCTCAGGGTGATTTATAAAGAACAGAAAACAGCATAACTATACCCGTTATATATTAACAGTATGAGCGCCTATCTAATAGTCTCCTATGGACTAACTTAGGTTTTATTTATACTGGCAATCGTTAAAATTCAGCATAAAAAATAAAACTGATCTTTAATCGACTAATAACGTATTCTTAGTAACATCATTTATTAAAACCTTAAACAAGAAGAACTGGAATGAAAGCATTATTATTAGTCGCGCATGGTAGTCGACGCAAACAATCCAATGAAGAAGTCAACTTACTCGCAGAGAAATTAGCACAAGTCTGCTCGACTCAATACGGCATTGTAAATGCCGCTTTTTTAGAGCTTGATGAGGTTTTAATTCCAGATGGTATTAGACTGTGTGCTAAGCAAGGTGCAACATCAATTATTGTATTACCCTACTTCTTAAACTCTGGGAGACATGTAGTAGAAGATATTCCAAATGAAGTAAACGGATGTTTAGCTGAATACCCGAATATAGAAATAAGCATTGCCTCTCACTTAGGTGCATCACCTTTGATGATGGAACTCCTTATTTCCACAGCCAATACGGTAAAATAAGTAACAGCGTCAACTTAATCTATATGTAAATATTTATGCATTTGAATGGATAAGCGCCAATTCCGTTCAATGCATGTTTGCATACATAGGGCAGTTGCTTTTGCTTTCTGAGAAATAGGCTGCAAGCAGATAATCTTGTCTTCAACTGATTTCAACTGGTGCAATAATGCATCTAACTGCTCTATATCTTTCTCAGTGCCGACAGGATGCTTGATTTCATTTGCACGCAACAGCGCTTCCTTTAACACCTCTTTTTTACCACGCATATTTACTTTAGGTGACAAGGTCACCCAAGTTGTAGGATCAACCAACACAGGATAAGTGCCACTTGTTTCAATTTGAGTTTTAAAGCCAAACTCATGTAATACCTGGGTGAGTTCGCGGAGATCGTACATGCAAGGCTCACCACCGGTGATCACGATTAAGTTTGCGCTGTAACCTAAACGTTTAATTTCATCGACTATCTCTTTCGCTGACGCATTTGCCCAGCGATCAGACTCAGTACTTTTATCCGTTAATAAAATCAAATCTGATTGTTTAATTGGGTCAATATCCCACGTATGTTTGGTATCACACCAAGCACAACCTACATCACAGCCCTGTAAGCGAACAAAAATAGCAGCGACTCCAGTGTAAATGCCTTCACCTTGGATAGTTTGGAATAGTTCATTTACTTTGTAGTTTTGTGTCATTAACGTAAAATACCTTATTAGATCTTGCTCACTCTTTTGGCGGGCTGTTTTTATACGCATCTTCACTTAGGATGTAAAGCGAGTCAGCCAAATAGTACTAATTTACTAAGCATTAATTTTGAGAAGCAGAGATATCCATTAATTAAATAGGAAAAAAGGTGTTATGAGCAAAAAAGTTGTTGTTATTTACTCTGGTGGAATGGACTCATACACGGTTTTACATAAAGCAATTGAAGAAGGTTTGACCCCTTTTGCATTAACCTTCGATTACGGTCAACGCCATGTAAAAGAGATTGAAGTTGCAAGCAATGTTTGCCATGAATTAGGGATAAACCATAAAGTCATTGATATTACTGCCATCAACCAATTGATAGGTGGTTCATCGTTAACCGATAGTTCAATTGAAGTTGGGCTTGGACATTATCAAAATGCCAATATGTCGACTACTGTTGTGCCCAATCGTAATATGATTTTGCTTTCATTAGCGATCGGTTATGCCGTTTCTATTGAAGCAGAGCAAGTCTATTACGGTGCTCATTCTGGTGACCATGAAATCTACCCAGATTGCCGCCCTATTTTTGTTGAAAAAATGAATGAAGTAGCTGCTGTCGCTAATTACGAACCCACGAAAATACACTCCCCATATTTAAGCAGCGATAAAATAGGCATTTTAAAAGATGGTATTAGAATGGGCTTGGATTACAGCAAAACATGGACTTGCTATAACGGTAGAGAAAAGGCCTGTGGACAATGTGGCAGTTGTATTGAACGTTTAGATGCTTTTGCAAAAAATGGATTAACAGATCCCATCGAATACGAAGAAAAAACTGATGCATAGGGATAGAATGAAAGATATTAACCTCAATTTTTCACAAAAAGTAACGATTAAATCGCAGCAACTTTCTTGGGTAAATAGCCCAATGAAAGGTGTTAAGCGCAAACCACTTGCTCGCGCAGCAGATGAATCGCACATCACCAGTATTGTAGAATATGCCCCTAACTCATACTTCAGCGAACACCCTCATCCAATGGGTGAAGAAATATTTGTTCTGCAAGGCACTTTTTCAGATCAAGATGGCGATTACCCTGCAGGTACTTATTTACGTAATCCGCCCAATAGTCGTCATACACCGTTTAGTGAACATGGCTGTTTAATTTTTGTAAAACTAAATCAATTTGATACTGCCGATACCAAAACCGTAAGAATCAACACGAATGAAACGCAATGGCTGCAAGGCATGGGCAATTTAGAAGTAATGCCATTACATGATTTCGAAGGGCAACATACCGCTTTAGTAAAATGGCCTGCTGGAGAACGCTTTCAACCTCATCGACATTTTGGTGGGGAAGAAATTTTAGTACTGTCTGGTGTGTTTCAAGATGAGTTTGGTGTTTATCCTTTACATACATGGTTACGCAGTCCACATATGAGTGAACACTTTCCTTTTGTAGAAGAAGAAACCATTATTTTAGTCAAAACTGGGCATTTACCACTTGCTTAATTTCTTTGACGTATAAATTAATTATTCTCTATCTATTCCATAAATGTCTTATTTTTTATAAAATCTGACATTAAGCCATCAATTTGTATATTTTATCAAAATGACCACAAGCACTTTCTATGACGATTGTTATTGTTTAATAATTTCAATCATTGATGAAGTGCTTTTTTATATTAGAGAACTAAAATGTTATTAGACCCATATTATGTACAACAAGGCAGAAGCATTACCATCACTGCAGACCAAGCAAGCACTTTCGCTAAAAAAGAGTGTCAAGATTTTAATCCTATCCATGATCCTGAATCAAAACGTTTCTGTGTACCAGGAGACTTATTATTTTCGTTAGCACTAAAAGAATATGGTGTTAGTGAATCAATGAGTTTTACTTTTACTAATATGGTAGGCGATAGTGTCGCGCTTAACTTTCCTGAAAGTGATGCTGACAATATTGTCATCACCAATGAACAAGGCAAAAGTGTTTTAGAAATTACTAAAAGTGGCACAACCAGCCACGATCCTGCATTAATTGAATCTCTGATTAAAAACTATGTAGTATTTTCTGGCCAAAACTTCCCCACCTTATTAATGCCTTTAATGAAACAGCATCAAGTCATGTTCAATCCTGCACGCCCTTTAGTTATGTATAACAGCATGAATTTTGAGTTTGATAATTTAAGCTTAACTAATCCATTGCATGTTGAATTAGCAGAAACCCGTCTTGAAGTAGAAACTAAACGCGCGAATAACTTTCTACATTTTGATATTTATGACGGCGATACAGTAATTGGTCGGGGTATCAAGACGATGGTTATTGCTGGTTTAAAGCCTTATGAACATGAATCTATTACCGCTTTCTCTGAAGGTTATTTAGCTCGTCGTAATGCTTTTTAAGCTTTAAGAGAATGGCAGTAAACATGAGTTAGTTTTTGAATTACCTACAAGAAACACTCGAATAGTTTGCCCCAATAAACAGTAGAAAAATGTTTAGTGGCGATGGCATATCATCAAGCTTTGATGTTTGCCTTCGTCAGCTTGTCAATGGACTAACAAAAGCGTTCAGGCAGCATTACAAGCTAAATCATAACCCCTTTACTATTGAAAATATTTATTATTTCTAATAAAAAAAAGGAGATAACATGCACTATTGCTAGTGACGTTATCTCCTTTTTATTAGAAGAACGTTTGATTAATTAAACTGTATTATACCATACCGCCTAACAACCTGATCATTATCGCTCGTTAAAAAAGTGTTTTTCTGCGTTGTATTCAATCGCAATAATTGGTCATTTAATTAAGCGGAATGGTATTAATCAGCTTTTTTCTCTTCCGTTTTAACAACTGCAATATTTAACTCAGCCAATGCCGCTGGATTAGCAACACCAGGCGCATTGGTTAACGGACAAGCCGCTGAAGCTGTTTTCGGGAAGGCAATAACTTCACGAATTGAGCTAGTTTTAGTCATTAACATCACTAGACGATCTAAACCAAATGCTAAACCAGCATGTGGTGGAGCACCAAATTGTAATGCTTCTAATAAGAAACCAAATTTATCTTGCGCTTCTTCATCAGAAATATTGAGGATACGGAAAATAGCCGCTTGCATATCTTGTTTATGAATACGAACCGAACCACCACCTAACTCACAACCATTTAATACCATATCGTAAGCATTTGAAATAGCGCCAACAGGGCTTGCTTCTAGCTCTTCTGCGGTCATATTAATTGGCGCAGTGAATGGGTGGTGTAATGGAGTTAACGCGCCATCTTCAAGTGATTCAAACATTGGGAAATCAATTACCCAAAGTGGTTTCCACTCATCTTTAATTAAACCAAGATCTTCAGCGACTTTAAGACGTAAAGCACCAATCGCTTCAGCGACTATATTTGCTTTATCTGCACCAAATAAGATGATATCGCCATCTTGAGCATTGGTGCGTTTTAATAGTTCAGCAACGATTTCTTCGTTTAAGAATTTCGCGATTGGAGATTGAACACCTTCAAGCCCTTTAGCCACTTCATTCACTTTCATCCATGCTAAACCCTTAGCACCGTAGATAGTAACGAATTTCCCGTATTCATCGATGTTCTTACGAGATAGTGATGCGCCACCCGGTACACAGATAACCGCGACACGACTCTCTGCATCATTAGCAGGACCAGAGAAAACGTTAAACTCAACTTCTTTTAATAAATCAGCAACATCGACTAATTCAAAATCGATACGTAAATCAGGTTTATCACTACCAAAACGACACATAGCTTCTGCGTAAGTCATTTTAGGAAAAGTGCCTAAATCGACATCTAACATTTTTTGGAAAAGTTTAACGATCATCTCTTCCGTTTTTTCCATTACCTGATCAGCCGTCATGAATGATGTTTCGATATCTATTTGCGTAAATTCAGGCTGACGGTCAGCACGTAAATCTTCATCACGGAAACATTTAACGATTTGGTAATATTTATCCATGCCTGACATCATCAACAGTTGTTTGAATAACTGAGGAGACTGTGGCAATGCAAAGAATTGACCTTTGTGTGTACGGCTTGGTACTAAATAATCACGCGCACCTTCTGGCGTTGCTTTGGTTAGAATTGGCGTTTCAACATCTAAGAATCCATTATCATCTAAGAAACGACGTACAAAACTACTTACTTTAGAACGGAATACCATACGTTCAGCCATTTCAGGACGACGTAAATCTAAATAACGGTAACGTAAGCGCTGCTCTTCAGAGTTCTTTTGGTTACTATCTAATGGAGATGGTTCTGAACGGTTTAAAATTTCAAGTTCAAGACCACGGATTTCAATCCCCCCCGTTGTCATCTCTTTATTTACTTGTCCTTCGGGACGAGCACGTACCTGACCTTTCATTTTAATACAAAATTCATTACGTACTGATGCGGCTACAGCTGTTGCTTCTGGAGTATCACCATCAAAGAATACTTGAACAATCCCTTCGCGATCACGTAAATCTAGGAATGTCACACCACCTAAATCGCGCTGTTTGTTTATCCAACCTACTAATTCAATTTCTTGACCAATATTTTCTTCGGTCACTTCACCACAATACATAGTGCGCATCATCGATTCCTGTTTTAAATACGTTACAAAATAATTGCCGTATTATA
>JAOFNL010000044.1 GCA_028041985.1 Psychromonas sp.
ACTTTCCTGCCTTCAGGTAGCTTCTCAAAATGAGCTAAGGCAATATTCAACGTTTTAGTGATTAATACTCGTTGCTCACTCTGCAATAATAGTTGATAGCGATACTTTCCTGCTCGTCTCTCCATTGATGCTGGAATTGGACCTAAGACTAATAATCGGTCACTGATTTTGTTGTTCTCTGCAATTTTATTTAATGTCTGTTTGCAAATCGTTAGAAAGTTTTCAGCTAGTGTCGCATTTAATGATTCTGCTCTTATTAATGCTTGATAAGAGAAGGGTGGGAGTTGAGCTATTTGTCGTTCTTGCAGGGCGCTTCTGGAAAAATCACCATAACCATTATTCACTAGTTCTTGTAATAAACTATGTTCAGGGTGAAAGGTTTGTAAAACGACTTGCCCCTTTTTCTCTGCTCTGCCAGCTCGCCCCGCTACTTGCGTGAATAACTGCCCGAGCCTTTCACTTGCCCTAAAGTCATTACTAAATAATGCACCGTCAACATCCACTAACGCGACTAATGTAACATCGGGGAAATGATGCCCTTTAGCGAGCATTTGTGTACCTAAGAGTATTTTATATTTACCGTTATTAATATCGTTAAGGTATTCATTAAAACTATCTTTTTTACGTGTGTTATCTCGGTCGATACGCACTGTTGGGTGATCGGGAAATAACTGAGTTAACGTTTCTTCAAGTTGTTCGGTGCCAATGCCCGTGGAATGTAAATGAGTTGAACCGCAGTCATGGCACTGTGTTGGTACTGGATGTGTTGCCATGCAATGATGACAATGTAGGTAATTCGCATTTTTATGATAGGTATAAAACGCATCACAACGCTGACATTTTACTAACCACCCACATTCGTGGCACATTAAAACAGGGGCATAACCACGTCGATTTAAAAACAAAATGACTTGATTGTTCTTCGCTAAATGTTGTTTCATCAACTCTATTAATTGTGGAGATAACCCCGATTTTAGAGGTAAACCTGTGAGATTAATAAGGTCATTTTTAGGTGGTTTAGCACTACCAGGGCGATGCGTTAAAAATAGGTGATGGTAACGCCCGGACAAAGCATTATTTAATGATTCAAATGCAGGCGTTGCTGAGCCTAAGACAATAGGAATGTTTTGCTGTGAAGCACGTTTGATGGCAAAGTCCCGTGCATGGTAACGGAAACTGTCCTGTTGTTTGAAAGACGCATCATGTTCCTCATCTAAAATGATTAATCCAAGGTTTTTAAAGTCACTAAAAATCGCACTACGAGTGCCAATAACAATAGCGGCACTTCCTTGCTTTGCATGTAACCACGTATCTAATTGTTGTTGCTCATTTAAAGCGGAGTGTTTGAGATAGATAGGAACATTAAAACGGGCTTGAAAACGTTTTATAGTTTGAGGGGTTAAGCCAATTTCAGGAACAATAATGAGCGCTTGTTGACCTTGCTCTAATACCGCTTTTAAAATGTTGAGGTAAACCTCTGTTTTACCACTTCCTGTAATACCCTCTAATAAATAACATTTAAACTTATTTAATTGCTGTGTCACTGTAGTGATGGCTATAGCTTGTTCTGTCGTTAAGTTAGGTTTTTCTTGCAACTCTTGTAATTTCTTTGGCCATGTTAAATCAACTTCTGGCAAATGATCGTAGCGTACAATTAACTTTTTTTCTTGTAAGCTGTTTAATGTCGCACGACTAATACCTTGTTCCTGTAATTGCTCATAAGCTCGAGGTGCTTCTTGTAATAATAGGGCGGCTTGGTATTGTTTTTTAGCGCGCGTTAATTGGCTTAAATCTACATGCGCGTCTTGAAGTTTCCAATATTCTTGTGCTTTTAGTTTAGCAGCTTTGCCTTTACGTAATAAAGTGGGTATTGCTTGTTGAAATACATCGCCAAAGGGGTGTTGATAATAGATCGCCGCCCAATTAAGTAAATCATATAACGATTTATTTAATAAAGAAGATGAATCTAATAGTTGCGAAACAGTTTTCAGTTTTTCTATGGCAAAGTCGGAATCTTTTGGCATTGCTGTGATCACGCCAATTTGCTTGCGTGGTCCACCACCAAAAGGGACAAGTACACGACAACCGATGAGAGTTTCAGCGTTGTCTGAATGTTGAGTTAATGAGCATAAATGTGCTGGTAACAGATAATCAAATTCTCTATGTAAAGGGATAGCTAATGCTACCCTGCAAATGATTGGCATCGTCATAATGTTCAGTGATTAAGTTATTAATAGGAGGTATTGTAACCTGTTTGGGGTTTCTGTTCTGTTTAACTATTAGGTTTTGTTATTATGTTTTTAATTTATACATTTAATTGTATAAGTTTACCTATATGATACTTGAATAATGAGCTCAAATTGCCTGACTTATTGACTCCTTGCCAAGTAAAAATAAAGTATGTTTTTTTAGCAATTTTAAGTTGTACTTTTATTGTTCGTTACTATACAATTCGCAACCTGAAATTTAATGATAAATACGTGTGGTACTTAGTTGAGTGAAATGATTCATTCAAGCTGAGCAGCGATGCGGCCTAAAAGAGGTTTTCCTAATGAAAAATGATATTCATCCAGAATATAAATTAGTTACTGCTACTTGTTCATGCGGTAATGTAATCAAAGTTGGTTCTACGCTTGGTAAAGAAGAGCTAAATTTAGATATCTGTTCAGCTTGTCACCCATTCTACACTGGTACTCAACGTGTTGTTGATACTGGCGGTCGTATTGACAAGTTCAAAAAACGTTTTGGCGCTTTATCTTCTAAATAAGATACTGACCACGTTTTCAAAAAGCACCTTAGGGTGCTTTTTTTGTATCTGTAATTTGGCTATTTAAGTTGTTACTTCACTTAGTTAATCATTATTCATTCTATTGAATGCTAGTTAATTTGTAACTGTTATGTTGTCAGGTTGTAAACCATCAAATAGAGCCGATTCAAGGTGATGTTTGAATGCTTTGTTGTTGCTGATTCTTTTAAATGATGAAGCATTGAATCAATTCATGTTTATTGTTCAGTTAAGGCGATAAATGAGGAAAGTGCTATCATTAGCCTCTTATAGCTTCCTTTATTACAGAGAATAAGCGTGGGTTTCATATGTAAATAGTTTGTAAAGATAAACACCTTTTGTTGTTTTTTTAATCTTAATAGACGAGAATGGCGACATATTTGAGCTTTTAATTAGCTCAGGCTTCACATTATGCAATTTTTTAGTAAATGATTAGTGATGATTTTAGGTCAGTACTGGAATCAAATGCTAATAAGTTGTAAATTACGGCATTTATTTTTTCTAACACTTTCTTGTAAGGGTAATAGTATGACAGGAAAACCTTCATCTTCTCAGTCTGAAGTGAATAATATCGCAGATCCGCTATTTATTCATGCTGAGCATATCGCAAAAGACTTTTCTTTATTTCCAGATAATTCATTACCATCAAATACTGATGGGTTAGATGGGCTTATTGAAAGTAAGCGCGTTAAATCAAACCTTGCAACGATTAAAAAGCTAGATGTTGATGCTTATATTGCTCGTACAGTAACACCGGCTGAAAGCAATAAACGTCCTGGTGCAAAGAGTATAGTTGAAGGCCTTAATGGCAAAATCGTTACTTCAAAGTCTAATGGTGCCTTCTATTCTGCTGAAGTGGAGTTAGATTTTGGTGGCTACAGTCGTCGAATCGGTTTTATCGCACAGGAGCGTAGCTCAAATAATGGCGCTTGGATGCCTGAACATCATTTAGCCGCTAGTAAAGCAATCCGTAAATTTGCTGATTTATCTCTTCCTATTATATATCTAATTGATACTCCTGGGGCTGACGCAGGCGAAGAAGCCAACAAACAAAATCAAGCTCATAGTATTTCTCAAATGATCACTGAAAGTGCCAACGTGGATGTACCAACTATCGGTATCGTTGTTGGTGTTGGTTATTCTGGTGGTGCTATTCCACTAGCGACAGCAAATATTTTACTTTCTGTACGTGATGGTATTTTTAATACGATCCAGCCAAAAGGTTTACAAAGCATTGCACGTAAATACAATTTGTCTTGGCAGGAATGTGCTCAATCTGTAGGTGTTTCACCTGAAGAATTGCTTGAAATGAGGTGTATTGATGGGATTGTAGATTATTCTCCTACTGATCAAGATGAGCGTCAGCATAATCTTCAAAAAGCAATTATTTCGGGTATTTTATCGATTGAATCTAAATCAGTTGAATTTATTCGCAAATATCCAGATATTTTAGAACATTATAACCGTAGTTTAGCGCGTTACCTTGATCCGTCAGTGAAATTGATGGCGATTGAAAATGCGACTGACTCACAATTGTTAGCTAAAAACCCAACTGTCCATAACAATGCATTTGGTACAACATATCGTTACATGCGTTACCTGACGCTACGTTCTCGTATCAAAGCTATCCAAAAGAATGAATATGGTCGTTTATCTAAGTTAACAGTGCCTGAAGGTGATTTAAAAGCTCGTATTGAAGCAGATCGTCAACAAGTATTCTTAAACTGGTTAGAAAACCCTGATAAATTAATTTATGACGATACGTTAAATAAAAATTGGAAGAGTTTCTTACAGAAACGTGAAGATAAAGGTGTTGAACGTAATGCGTTCACTAAACTCATTTTAGGTGAACCAAAAGCTAATTACGATAGTGCGCTCAGCATGTTAATGATTAATCTAACTTGGTCGTTATATAATCGTTGGAAAACAAGCGCTGAAAATAATTTTCACTCGTTAATTAAACATTTAGAAGATAGAAAAAACTTACCTTTGACGGAAACATGGCCTGATCTAGCTGAGTTAAATATTATTGATGTTGTTGCGCATAAAGAAACGCGTGAATGCTTTATCGTACATTGTCGTCATATGTTGGTGTTTAATGCATTGTATGACAATACCATGGGCAACTTAGCGTCTATCGCGAAAGAAGCGATGGCGACTAAAGAGCTATCTCGTGAGTCTGTATCATCTTTAGTACGTAGTTCATTAAAAGCGGCTTTAAGCAAAGTAAGTGAAGATGACTATGAACAATTAAAAGCAACATTTAACGCGTGGCTACAATACTTTACTGAACAATCTGAACGTGGTGAAATATTAGCGAAGGTTGAAGAATGGAAAAGTATTGGTGCACCACAAATGAACTCAAGTTTATTTGTAATACTAACTTATTTGTTTGAAAAACTATTACCTGAATACTACAACAGTCATGAAGATGAAAGTCGTTATCATGGTGCGATTAATCCAGTAAGAATTGGGCGTCGTAAAGACTTCTGGAACCGTTTAACCATGGGTTATCAAGATCTACTGATTCAAGCCGTATTACGCTCAGAGAAAAGTAAAAAGAATAATTCGCATCAAGCAATTCTTGCTAAGTTCTTTACAAATTTTAAAGAGTCTCGTGCTGATTTGATGACCGCTAACTTATTAGAGTTCCCTGGTTTTCGTTTATCAGTAGAAGATGCGCTGGATAAGAATATCAAACCATGTGGTTTAATTACCGGTACAGGTGAATTTACGTTAGAAAATGGCGAGAAACAACGTGTTGGTATCGCTGTCTCAAACCTATCTTTCCAAGCAGGTGCTTTCGACATGGCAAGTGCAGAGAAATTCTGTGCACTATTAGTTAAATGTGCAACGCAACATATTCCTGTTGTTGCTTTCATCAGTTCAGGTGGTATGCAGACTAAAGAGGGTGCTGCTGCATTATTCTCGATGTCAGTTGTGAATGATCGTATTACTCGTTTCATTCGTGATAATGATTTGCCTGTTCTTATGTTTGGTTACGGTGACTGTACTGGTGGCGCACAAGCAAGTTTTGTAACGCATCCAATGGCGCAAACTTATTACTTCTCAGGGACTAATATGCCATTTGCTGGTCAAATGGTTGTGCCTGCATATTTACCGTCTACATCAACATTGTCGAACTATTTATCTCGTGTACCTGGTGCAATGGACGGATTGGTCATTAATCCATTCTCTGATGATTTAAATGATAAGTTACGCGATATTGATGAAAATATGCCAATGCCTGTTGTGACAGTTGAGGAAACTATTCAACGAGCGCTTTCTGGTTTTGTACCTATTTGTAATCTCGAAGAGGATAGCTTCTCATCATCAGATCCGCGTGAATTAATGCATCCGGTGAAAAAAGTGTTAATCCATGCGCGTGGTTGTACTGCAGTGAAATTGATCCGAATTGCAAAACAAAACGATATAAAAGTTGTTTTAGTGGCATCTGATCCTGATATGAATTCAGTACCCGCTGATATGTTAGGTAAGGGAGATAAGCTAGTTTGTTTAGGTGGTAACACATCTGATGAAAGTTACTTGAATGCAGGTTCTGTATTAAAAGTTGCTGAATATGAGCAAGTTGATGCATTACATCCTGGTATTGGTTTCTTATCAGAAAGCCCACACTTTGCTGATTTATGTATTAGCCATGGCGTTAACTTTGTCGGCCCAAGCATGAACAGCATGCTGACTATGGGTAATAAATCCAATGCAATCAAAACAGCACAAGCTAACGGTGTACCTGTTGTACCTGGTTCTCACGGTATATTGAGTGGTGCTGAGCAAGCATTAGATATCGCTAACAACATGGGATACCCTGTATTACTTAAAGCCGTAAATGGTGGTGGTGGTAAAGGTATTCTAGTGATTGAAAAAGCTGAAGATATGTTCGCTGGTTTCAATCAAGTTTCTGCTGAAGCGCGTAGCGCATTTGGTAATGGCGATTTATACCTAGAGAAATACATTACATCTTTACGCCATATCGAAGTTCAGTTATTACGTGATAAATTTGGTAATACTAAAGTGTTGGGTATTCGTGATTGTTCTGTTCAACGTAACAACCAAAAAGTGGTTGAAGAGTCTGAATCAACAATGCTGCCTGCTAATTTAGAAAAAGCAGCTTTGAAGCATACTGCTGCATTAGCTGATGCTGTTGATTACATGGGCGCGGGTACGGTTGAATTTATTTACGATTTAGATGCTAATGACATCTACTTCATGGAAATGAATACGCGTTTACAAGTAGAACATCCGGTAACGGAAGCAACATCATGTATTGATATTGTAAAAGCACAATATGATATCGCCTCTGGTGGGGATATTTCTGGATTAACACCTCAAAAGAAAGGGTATGCCATTGAAGTCCGTGTGACGGCTGAAAAAGCAGGCTTGGATTCTGACGGTGTTATGCAGTTATTGCCACATCCGGGTAAAGTGGTTGAATGTATTATTCCTGAGCAAGATAACGTTGAAGTGATGTCAATGATTGCAACAGGTAAAGAAGTTTCTCCATACTACGACAGTTTAGTAGCGCAGTTCATTTGTCATGGTGATGATCGTAACGATACGGTTAAGAAATTACTTGAGTTCTTAGGGAAAGTTAGCATTAAAGGTATTGCAACCAATATTCCTTTATTACAACGTATCCTAAAAGATGAAACATTCTTAAGCGGTAACTACGATACAACATACTTACCTAAGTTCATGGCAAAACTTGATCAACAAGTGATGATCGATGAAATGGAAGCTTCTGCGAGTTCTGGTCTTGAAGGTATTGCACAATCGATTCAAGTAGACGGTAGTAATGAGTTAAAAGTAATTGCACAAAGTGCAGGTATTTTCTACCGAGCGTCTTCGCCAGCAGAGCCTGATTTTGTATTAGAGGGTGACATTGTTAATGTTGAACAAACTTTAGGGTTGATGGAAGCAATGAAAATGTTCTCGCCTGTTACATTAGCAAGCTTTAATCGTAAAGATGCTGTGTTATATGATGCAAAAACTAAGTTCCGCGTTGAGCGTATTATTAACGCAAACGGTCAGCAAGTATCAAGTGGTGACTTGTTATACATCGTAACACCTCTATAAGCGTTACCTTGTCACAAAAAAGCCAGTCAATTGACTGGCTTTTTTTATGTTTAAAAGAAACAATATTATACTCGAACCTCTCCTTTATTTTTAAATGGAAATAGCCTTGTTAAAACATTTAAAATCTACTTTTCAACTCATGCTCTTTGTTTTTTGTTTATTGTTTTCGTGTACCTACTCTATTAACGTATTTTCTAGCGAAGTTTTGGTTTTACATTCTGGATATCAAGGTGATGCTCGTACACGAGAAATTCAAAAGGGAGTAGAAAATAAATTTAAAGAATCAGATATCTCTTTATATGTTGCTTATTTAGATAGTAGCAACAGAGAAATGGATGATCAGGATCTCTTCAGACATGCTGAATTTTTAGCTAAAAAGTTTAACAATAGAACTTTTGATGTTGTGATCATCAGTGGTGAGAACGCATTAAAATTAGTGCAACGCTACGCTGAAAATTTATTTGCTAATACACCTATTATTTTTACCGGTCTAAGGATTTACAACCCTGCTTTGGCACCTTTTTCACATAAAATATCAGCCGTAGTTGAATCAGAAAATCTATTCGACACGGTGCGATTATCAGTAGAATTATTTCCCAATACCAATGAAGTTTATATTGTCACTGGTAGTTCAACTGAAAGTAAGCTAACTGACAAAGAGGTCCAACAATTATCTAAGCAGTTAAAACAGAGGGTGATAGTACTTAGCGACGAGAGCGAATTTTCCTTAAAAAAAATAATCAGTAATGCCTCAGTGAATACTATTTTAATTTTCAATGACTTTTCTCGTGATAAAAATAGCATATTTGTTAATCGCACATCAGTGTTAAAGTCACTGGTTTCTATTGCAAGAATGCCAATATTCGTGACTCACCAACTTGATCTAATTGAAGGGGTGATGGGCGGTGTAGTAACTAGTGGAGTAACGCAAGGGGAATCAGCTGCTAATAAAGCATTACAACTTTTGGAAGGTATACCATTAGAAGCTTTGCCCATTGAAATGAATATTAGTAATCAATATCTTATCCAATATTCGGAGTTATTACGCTGGGGCTTGGATGAGAGTGATTTACCCATTGGATATCAAGTCATTAACCAGCCACAACATAAATATAAAAACGACTTTAGCTTAATGACATTAGTACTGATTTTTCTAGGTTTTATTTTGTTGTTAATTTGGCAATGGAGACGGTATTTCAGGTTAAAAGAAAGTAAATATTTATTGGAGGCTAAACATCAACGTGTTGAAAATATCTTTAATGTTTCTTATGATTTTATTTTCATATTAGATCTCGTTGGAGAAATAAAAAAAGTGAATCAAACTGCTTTAGAATTTATCGACTTATCAGAGCAACAGGTTCAGGGAGAAATATTATGGGAAACACCATGGTGGCAATTTGATGCAGCTAGTAAGAAAAAGTTAAAATCTGCTATGGGCCAAGCTCGCGTAGGAAAAACAGCTAGATTTGAATGTCAGTTAATTGACAAAAATCAACAAGAACATGCCTTTGATGTTTTTATTCAAGCTGTTAAAAGTAATTTGCAAGAAGGTAATAATAACAATGAAATAAACTCTATTATCGTTGAGGCTCGTGATATTAGCGGTATTAAAGCGGTAGAAGAAGAGGTTCAAAAAGCGAATAAGCGTTCTCACCTCTTGTTAGATGAAAGCCCATCAATGTTATTGATGTTAAATGCACAGGGATTAATTCTATCTTGTAATAAATTTGGTTGTAATTTATTAGGTTATGTTGATGGTGAGTTAATAGGGCGTAATTTAGTCACCTTATATTCACAGATATTCTCTATCACTGATTTAAAGGAGTATCTCGATAAATGTACAGAGTCTGAAGGAATGTTACAGACGAGGGAGATCTCTTATTCAACCAAAAGTGGCCGTAAAGTCTGGATCAATGAACGGGTGCGTAAAATTGAAGAACATGATCAATATTTCTTGGTATGTGAAAATATCACGGAACGTTATGAACTATCTAAAGAATTAAATTATAGAGCCTCCCACGATTATTTAACGGGTTTAAAAAATAGATTATTTTTTGAAAATCAGTTAGAAAGAAGTTTAAAAGAAATTGAAAAGAAAAAAGTCCCTTGCAGTTTAATGTATCTTGATATGGACAAGTTTAAAATTATTAATGATACCTGTGGGCACCATGCTGGCGATGAAGTATTACGACAAATTGCCACAATATTAACTGAAAGTGTATCAGCTCGTTCGATAGTCGCTCGATTAGGCGGTGATGAATTCGCCATTATACTTCCGCAAACAGAGCTGAAAGAAGCTGAGCAAGCAGCACAAGCTATTATTGCTGCAATAGGTAAGCATTATTTCTTATGGGAAGGGCATAACTTCACGTTAGGTATTAGCATTGGATTGGCTGAAATAACAGATTTTTGGCGTGGAGGCGTTCATGCGTTAAGTTGTGTGGATAGTGCTTGTTATAGTGCAAAGCAATCCGGGCGAAACCGAATTCATATCTATGAGGAAGACATTCAAGAAGAATTACGTCGGGAAGAAGTCGTTTGGGTGAATAAAGTGCAAGATGCATTACGGGATGAATCTCGGTTCTGCCTATATGCTCAGTTGATTAAACCTGTTAATGAGGATGAAAGTTATCTACATTATGAAATTCTTACGCGAATGATTGATGAAAATGGAGAATTAGCGCCACCTGATAAATTTATACCTGTTGCTGAAAGTTATAACTTAGCTGACAAAATCGATATCATTATTATCACTAAAACATTGAAATGGTTAAAAAATCATCCTGAACATGTTTTAAAATTAAATATGTGTTCAATTAACCTATCAGGGCAATCATTAGGTGACCCTCAATTTATAGAAAACTTAGTGGAATTGCTGACACAATCTTCATTACCCTTAGAAAAATTATGCTTCGAAATTACTGAAACAGTAGCGATAGGTAACTTTAGTAATGCATCTAAATTGATTCGCTCTCTTAAAAAGTTAGGTTGTAAATTAGCCTTAGATGATTTTGGAACTGGGCTTTCCTCTTTCGGTTATTTGAAACGCTTAGATGTTGATTACTTGAAAATTGATGGTGTGTTTGTAAAAGATATGGCTACAGACGAACAAGATTTTGGTATTGTTAAAACAATCCATGAACTGAGCCATTTATTTGGTAAAAAAACTATTGCTGAATATGTAGAGAATGAAGACATTATTAATAAACTAAAAGAGATTGGTGTGGATTATGCCCAAGGTTACCATATAGGTAAACCTACCCCTATTGATATGATGGCTTTGCTATCGGATTCGATATACAAGGAACACTTTTAATGGATATTGCATTAATTTGTAATGAAAATATTCTAGCGCCAAAAGCAAAAAAGCTACGTGATAAATGGGGCTTCATAAGCACTAAAAGTGAACAGTTTCAATTACGTCTATTGCCTGAATATTTAGCGCTTGAGCAATTAGATGATCCGCAGCAGGGTTTAGTCTTTGTTGATTTTGCATCTGGTGCGGTCGCTCATCGTAGAAAATTTGGTGGTGGAAAAGGTCAGTCAATTGCTAAAGCCGTCGGATTGAAATCGGGTGTAGACTTACATGTGATCGATGCCACTGCAGGGCTTGGTCGTGATGCTTTTGTATTAGCATCATTAGGCTGTACTGTTGATATGGTTGAGCGTTCACCAGTTGCGGCTGCATTGTTAGAAGATGGTTTAGAACGCGCATATTTAGATGCCGAAATTGGTGATTGGGTACAACAACGCATGCGATTAACGCACGCAAGTGGTTATGACTATTTGCAAAATCATAGCGCAGATATTGTTTATCTTGACCCTATGTTTCCACATAAGAAAAAATCAGCGTTAGTGAAAAAAGAGATGCGTGTTTTTCAAGGGGTTGTGGGGGCAGATCTCGATGCCGATGATCTATTAGAGGTCGCTTTAGACGCTGCAAAGTACAGAGTAGTTGTTAAGCGTCCTGATTACGCTCCTTTTTTAAATGACAAAAAACCTTCCATGAGCATTAAGACTAAAAAAAATCGTTTTGATGTTTATGTGAAACAAGCTATTCCCAATAAATAGGATAAAGTAATGAAACTCTTTTGGATTCCTGTTGCTGAAACCATAAGTTGACATAAAACAACCATAACATGGCAAATTTAAAGCATAGTTTGACATAAAATAGTGGTTTGTATTTTAACTACATAATTCAATCTTATGTAAATCAATTGCTTGAATTAAAATTAAAGCATAGCCTGACAAATTTGACAAAAAATCGAGCAGATGCACGCTAAGCATACCCAAGTTGCTCGAGTTTTGCCCATGTATATTCGAAATTTAGGTAAGCCTTCACCCAATAAAAACGTCTTTAAATTTGCGAGTGCAAAAGTGAGTGAAACGATAATGTGTGAAAGCACATTGGAGTTCGATGCATATTTCCACCATGAATATAATGAGACAATCGATACTTTTGGCAGCCAACCAAAAGTGTTTTTCTGCGTTGCATTCAATCGCAATAGCTAGTTATTACTCAATCATGCGCCTTGAACTACACTCTTTTTCCTTCGCAATAATTGGTCATTTAATTAAGCAGATTGGTATTATTCGCCTGACGCGTTACTTCAATATATTAATGGGACAACAAAGTTTCATGAATATAAACCTTACAGCAAGAGATTCGATCCTGTTTTTAGACTCAGATCGACTTCTTAATTTATTGACCATACTGTTTCAAAATTAAGTGCCCGATGGAATTAAAGCAGAACAGTATATGATTTAATTAAAAATGACTTTTGATAAATTAAAAATTGCATCAAATTTTTAACTTGATTATTATGATGCAAAGGTCATTTATTTTGAGGTAATTGTTAGATCACAAATAAGTCATTT
>JAOFNL010000045.1 GCA_028041985.1 Psychromonas sp.
TATTAAATTCCATCAAACCTTAAAAGGAGTGGTGGTAGGAATAACCCTATTTTAAAGGTCATTTATGAGTAAAAGAATTTGGATAAAATCACCTCTGGCAATTCTAGCTGACAATGCTGAGAACGGCATTGTCATTGAAGGGAGCAAGATTGTAGAGTTAGTTGCGCAAGGTCATTCTCCAACGAGTGCCATTGACCATATCTACGATGCAAGCGACAGTGTTGTGCTACCTGGTTTAATTAATACTCATCACCATTTCTATCAAACACTTACCCGTGCTTATCCCGATGCATTAAATAAAGAGTTATTTCCTTGGCTAACCTCTTTATATACGGTTTGGGAACATTTAGATGAAGATATGATTTACCATTCGACCAAACTGGCATTGTGTGAGTTACTGTTATCTGGCTGCACAACAGCAAGTGATCATCATTACATATTTTCTGATTCATTAACCAATGCAATTGATATACAAATGTCTGTCGCTAATGAGTTAGGGATGAGAGTCGTATTAACGCGTGGGTCAATGAGTTTAGGGCAAGATGATGGTGGGTTACCACCGCAATCCGTTGTACAGCGTGAACAGGTGATTTTAGATGACTCTGTAAGGTTAATAAAAAAATACCATCAAACTGATGCAGGTGCGATGAATCAAATCGTGTTGGCACCATGTTCACCTTTTTCTGTTTCCACTGAATTGATGATAGAAAGTGCCAAAATAGCGAAAAATTATGATCTAGCGCTACATACCCATTTAGCTGAAACGATTGATGAGGAGCAGTTTTGTCTTAAAAAATTCGGTATGAGAACCGTTGATTATTTGGAACATACTAACTGGTTGCACGATAAAACATGGCTAGCGCATGGCATTCACTTTAATGAAGATGAAATAGTAAGGCTAGGAAAGGCAGGTGTAGGCATAGCCCATTGCCCAACATCAAATATGATGCTCGCTTCAGGTATTTGTAAAACATTGGATCTTGAAAAAGCGGGGGCGACCATAGGCATTGGGGTTGATGGTTCAGCCTCCAATGATGGGGCAAATATGATCCAAGAAGTGCGTATGGCGATGTATTTACAGAGGCTGAAATATGGCTCATCGAAAATAACGCATCAAAAAGCATTAAAATGGGCAACTGAAGGCTCTGCAAAAGTATTAAAGAGGGATGATATCGGTATCATTGAGGTTGGGAAAGAAGCGGATATCGCCTTATTTAAACTTGATGAAATTCAATTCTCTGGTTCTCATGATCCCTTAGCCGCTTTATTACTTTGTGGTGCGAGTAAAGCAAATCGCGTAATGATTGCAGGTGAGTGGAAGGTCATTGATGGTGAAATTATTGATTGTGAAATAAGTCAGATCATTACAAAGCATACTGCACAGGCTAAAAAGTTATTTCAAAAGGTTAATTAACTGATCTATTTTACTTGTCAAAATAACTTGTTTTTTCGTTGTAAGTTTCGTAAAGGGAGCAACCATTTACCTTAACTTACGCCTTAAAATAAGCCATTTTTCCTACGTAAAATTTAGATAACTTATTTAATGTAATTGGTATTATCTTAAACTCTAAGAGATGGGCTAATGTGGGAAGCGCCAAAAGTTATAAATTAACTATTGGCGTCGTAGCATCTTATTAGCTTTTTTTAATCAAAAGCATTGGTGAATAATTAAAACTGTAAGCAAAAGTCAAAAGTCCTGGAATAGAAAATAATATGGCTTGGTACATATTTAAACCCGATAGGTATGCCAAAGTTGCAATAAAGAAATTAACATTGGCTGTTTTTATAAATGCTTTTAAGTTCACTTTCAGATCTCCAGCAAGTTTAACAATCTCATTTTGGGCAAGATCTTCTCCATTTTTATTCAGATAATTTAGTTTTTTATAAAACAAATGCCATTTATAAATAATCCAAAACAAACATAGTATTGCGGCGGCAATAATCCCTTCTTGGTATTGAAAAAATATATTCGTTATCTTTTCTCTAGCATTGGAATAGCGGTTCATTTCAAGAAACAATATAAAAAAGAATAATGGTGAGATTGATACTAATGCTCTTGTAATTAAAAGAACTCTTCCGTATTTAATCGTATTCATCTTATCCATAAAATCCTCATGTAAAAAGCTAACAAGGCTGTAGAATTTCTCATTTTCAGCCCGCTTAGTTTAAATAAAAACCAGATTAACTTACATTTACTTGAGATCACATAGATTATTCAGTTTTTAATAACTGATTGATTAAATTGAAGCTTAAATTGGTAAGTTAAGAACACAACAAGTGAATGCTCCATACTTTTGATACTTTTTGCTTTGTCTTTTCCATCATGAATTTTCTTCACCTAGCCGTTATCTTATATTTCAATTACTTGTGCGCACCACACCGCATTATTTTTTTCAGCCACAACCAGGGCATTTTGTATTTCTGAAGCGCAGGCAAGTAAACCTGATGAAGACCAAATAGCGCTTTTACCAACAGGACTCCAGATGCCTGTAGGCTGATTATGGTTAGCCATTGCAACGAGCATATTATATCTCTTTGCATATTCAGCCATTAATTTAGTATCCGATACATATCCACTTTTACCGATTAATACACCTGCAATATAAATAGAAGCGCCTAAATTAAAACAAGATAGAGCATGATTTTCGTTATTAGTATCAGCGCATATTGCATTTGCAATCACCGTGCTTTCAACCGTTAAAGAATGGTAGCGACTTCCATTAGAGAAATACTTTTCTTCCCCTGGATGTAAATTCATTTTCTCATAGGTTTCTATCTCACCTGTTTCAGAAATAATAATTAGCCCTATTTTAGGCTTTCCATCTGATTTTAATGGTGCTCCGACTGCGATTTTAATATTATTTTTAATAGCTGAATCTATTAATGGTTTTAATCTTCTATCGTCGGATGAAAAAGCGAGCGTTAATGCTTTAGACGGTTCATAGCCCGTAAGTGACAATTCAGGAAATACAATATATGAAATGTCTAATACGCTTGCTTTAGCAATCGCATTTAAATGAACTTCAATATTTTTAGTGACATCAGCTTTGATAGATGGCACTTGCGCAACTGCAATTTTAAAGTTTGACACGTGACCCCTTGACATTTTTGTATGAAATTTACTTCAATATCGTTTTTTCTTTTTCTCTATTATCGATGCTGAAGACAATCCTATTGTTGATAGCGGATTGATGAATTTTATGCCAAAGAACTTCACATATTGCAACAAAGGAGCCTACTTTAGCAATTAGCTGTTTACCAATTTTTTAAACGAATATATCAGAGTTCAAAGCAGGTTCAATTCTATTTTGATTTTTACAACTTCCCTGAAAGCAAATGAGATTTGATACATTAGATATGTTTATTTTTTCAATCTGGAACACTATTGTATTTTTTATAATAAATGATGTACTTCACAAAATAATTAAAATACAGGCCGCTGAAGAGGTGTCAAAATGTAAAGATGATTGCTCAGGCATATTTTTTGTTGTTAATGTGTATATCCAAATTTAATAGCCCATTAGAGGTACACATGAAAAAATCACCCATTTTATTCATCGCAGGTTCTTTATTATTAACTGGTTGTGTTTCAAATCAAGCTAATACAACTCAAGTCACTAAACCGACATTTGTCATGGTCGATAAAGCAGTTGCGATGGCTTCTATGCAGGAAGTTCTAGCGCTAAAAGAAAGTATTTTAAATGCGCAAGATGGCGATGTGATCAGCATTAAAGAAGGGCGCTATAGAGATTTAGGTAGTGTTACTTTAACAGCCAACAATGTAACAATTAAAGCAGAGAAGCCTGGCACAGTTATATTTAATGGCTCAACTCAGTTCATCGTTAAAGGTAACGATAACTTAATTGAAAGTTTAGTCTTTACAGACGGCGGTCCAACATTAAGCACTGAAAACCACGATGCAAATATCATGGGGGTATTTGGCCTGTTCGGGAAAAATAACACGCTAAATAACTCTGTGATTTACAAGTTCAATGACTATGCCTATGAACCAGATGCAAAAGGCAAATACCCTAATATCAGATGGGTAACCGTTGGCGGTGAAAACAATAAAGTGACAAATAATACTTTTGAAGGTAAATACAAGCGTGGCGCAATGCTTGTAGTCGCAACATCAGATAAGTTAGAAAAAACATTAATTGAAGGCAATGTATTCAAAGATTTAACCGCGCTAGACATTGAGCTAATCGAAAATTCTGATCCTAAGATGGTAAGAACAAATCGTAATGATAGACAAGCAATCAGACTTGGCGACAGCCATAACTCATTATTCGATTCTCAGAGTATTGTAAAAAATAACTACTTTGACAATATTAGTGGTTATGTAGGTAAAAACGGATCGGGTGAAATTGAATTAATTTCAGTTAAAGCAAGTGGTGTGACATTTGATGGAAATACAATTAAAAACAGTACTTCAATGATTTCGTTAAGACACGGTCATAATAATGTGGTGACAAACAATGTTATCTTGCCAGGAAATACTCCTAACTCTGGTGGTATTAGAATCTATGATGAAAATCATATAATCGAAAATAACTACATTGAAGGGACTTTAGGTGGAGGCACTTACAGAGGTGCTCTTGTATTAAACACCGGCATTATTGATGTTGCCAATGGCGAGGTGTTAAGTAAGGACTCTACTGATGGTAAAACATTGCAAAAGCAGTGGACTGCTAAAAATGTCCTTGTTAAGAACAATACGCTAGTGAACAACAAGCAAGGTATTTTCGGTAGTAATGCCATTCATCGAGTAAGCCTCACTGATGATACGCGTGCAGAAACTATTTTCCCGGCTGTGGATACTGTATTTGAAAACAACTTATCTATTGCTGCCGCTGATGGCACCAACGCATTCAGACAATTTGATGGTGAGAAATTTAAAATGGTAGGTTCAAAATTTACCAATAATATCTTCTCTGGTCAGATTGAAGGGTTGGATGAGCCTTTACCAGAAGGGATCTCAACGGAAACACCCGCAATGGAAAGAGATGAACAGGGCTTAATTAAAGCTGTTGGTACCGTGGGGGCAAGCAACTTAACGGTATTAACTGAAGATATGGTTGGTTCAAAAATCGTATTCAAATAGTAATAAACATAATTAACAGTCCAGAATAGGTGTCGCACAGTCGACACCTATTCTGCTTGTTAAACTCAACCGAAAGGATGTCCCGTTCTTTAAACTTATTGAGCAGTTACATTGAAAGTCAGTGATTTATAACGTACTACTGCTGTGCCTGCATCTTGAATATAAGCCCCAGTTTTAAAGTAAAAATCGGTTGTTGGCCAATCGCTGTCTATCTCATGATTGCCACTACTTGTCGTGTGTGATTTATCCGAAGTGCTGCAGTTGTCTGCTGAATACACATTATTTTCTTCACACATTAATGTGCCATGCACTCCACCCATTAATGCTTTAACTACGCCATCTTTTACACGAACATAAAACTCAATATGGTCAGTCGTTAACACAGTTGGTTCATTATTAGTGTCTAACCAACGGTAAGTGTCGTAATCAGGATCGCAGGTGTCTAAGCTTTTATTACATGCGGATAGTCTAAATTTAGCCTCATAGAATTTAGTGCCATCTTCTACAATTTGTGCAATACGCATTAAAGGTGCGCCAATATTCTCACTGTCAGAGTTATGAATTTGTAATACTGTTACTTCGTCTAGCCCTGAAGTTGTTGAAGCAACTTTGATTGTCCCTTGCATGGTATTAGAGTCGTTAGTAGAAAAGTCAGTTAAATGACGAAATTCTGTACGAGAACTACTTACTCCTTCATGTGTGATTTGCATGTAATTATCACCAGTAGGAACTTTAAAGTTATCGGTTACATAACCATCAAACTCTGAACCCTCTGCTAATATAGTACTGCCATCGGGTGATGTTAGTTTCACCTCAGCTAATGCATCTTGAAATATTGTCTCACCAGAGCTGTTTTCATAATTGTAAGGGGCAGTATCGGCAAAGGCTCCAATACTCGATAATGTAAGTGCGATCGCGATAGATTTTTTAACTGTCGATTTTGTCATTTCTCATTCCTTAGATCTTATTTTTGAGTAACCAATTGAAATATTTTCTTGTTATTAACATTTTTTTTTATGAAAATAAGAATAACTAATATCAATTGGCATCATGAAAATTCAGAAAAATAGACTGCCAAATAAAATTTATCGCTGCTTTTATGCTGAATTTTTAAGCACACTAACAGTGAAAAATTTCTGTTCTATTGAATTGTTACATTAGCGTTACACTGCGCACGAAATTTTTCTTAATTGATCTTAAATATGAGAACTCCATAACTTTTGTTATTGATTCTCAATGAAAAAAAGAATATCTATAACTTGGTATCTGGATGAGGTATTTATACCCATTGTAGTAAGTATGTGCTCTAAATTTTGCGCAGAAAAAACAATTCAATTCGAGGCGTAAATTGACGTAAATGATTATTCCCTTTACGAAACTTACGCTTTAAAATAAGCCATTTTTCCTACGTAAAATTTAGATAACTTATTTAATGTAAGTGCTATTAGATTGATTTGCAGATCAATTATCCTATCTTGGCACATTGCGATACCTTCGTGGAGTGGCCATCTCAGTACCTAAAATATTTATTTTAATAAGATCAGTTAGTTATTGAATAGAACGATACTCAATGTGGCTACATCAAACTCTCCCGTTGAGTTTCTCTGAATGAGTGGCTGCCTTTTAGCTGGTAGAGTTCGCGAATTATACGGCAGTATTGTGCTATGAGCAGAAGTGTCAGCGAACTTCGCTGCATTAAACTCGCTGTTTTCCTTGTTGTGGGCAAAATTTTCTAATAAAAAAGTATGTCGCCGACAGGGGGAAAGATTGTTAATAAACTGAATTCGTTTAATCTTTTAGATTGTGTAAGTTTATTTATATTAGGAATTTCCATGACAAAAATAATATTAGCATGCCTCATTCTATTATCTCCTCTACCTTCAATCGCTCACATTGGACTTTCTGAAATTAACTTTAAAGATGAGGTTCGGGAACGAAATATTGAAAGTTATATCTTTTATCCGACAGCGGAGAAGGCAACTAAAATGTATGCTGAAAATGTTGCATTTTATGGTTTTGATGCTGCGGAAGGGGCTAAGGTATCAAAAGATAAGCTTCCTTTATTTATACTTGTTCATGGGACGTCAGGTAATTGGAAAAACATGTCTTGGTTAGCAAAAGCATTAGCAGAAGAGGCGATTGTGATATCTGCGAATTTCCCTAACTACACAACAGGGCAAGCTACGCCTGAATCTATTTTGAAACCGTGGGATCAAGCTAAGGATGTATCTTTTTTAATTGATGCGATTTCAGAGAGTTCTTTTGGGAAGTATATTGATCATAATAAAACCGTCGTAATTGGTAATTCTTTAGGTGGTTATACTGCCATGGCATTATCTGGTGCTATTCTCGATTTAGGTAAATATCCTGATTTTTGCAAGGTTAATTTTGATAAATCATGTGGTTACTTCGAAGAAGCATTAAATCAATTGAGTGCTAATAATGTTGAACAAGCCAAACAAAGTTTAACTGACAAAAGAGTAAAGTTAGCTATCGCTTTAACTCCCGGCTTTACTGAATCGATGACACAAGAATCTCTAACATCATTAACAACACCTATTTTGATCATCAGCGCTGAGCATGATAAGAACGTACCACCAAAAACGCATTTATCGAATATTCCAGATAATATAGAACAATACCAAATTAACGAAGCATCACATTTTAGCTTCTTACAATTATGTAAACCCAATGCGATTGCGATTTTAGCGGAAGAAGGGGCTTCCTTTGTGTGTGAAGACAGTAAACTAAAAGCGAGAGCAGAGGTACATCAAGAAACATTAGATCAAATAAGAGTGTTTTTAAGTAAACATGGTTTTTGAAAAATCAAGAAAGTAGCGGGTATCCAAAGGTTGAATGCAATAAGTCGTTATTGAAAAGTTGTGGGCATATAAGGACTAGCCATTGTCATCATGTTTCGCTTTGATTTGGAGTCCAAGCTAACGACTGAACAAAGCACATTGAAAGATAACCGGTATATCTGTCATTCTTACCGTTATTTAGTTATTCCTATAGTTTGATGAATAAGCATTTGTTACCCATACTTCAAAAACGACAGTATGAGGTTTAGATAAAGTATCAAAAATATGAAATTTTAGGCTGTTTAATGAAACTTTTCTTTTATATCAGGTCTATAAGAGGGGTTAGATAACGTAAATGTCTTTTTTGTGCAAATGCTACTCCATTATATTCGCTCGTTAGATTTTTTATTTACAGTCATCTTATCCTCATTATGTGTGCCTTATAAAAAGAGAACACACGATTAAATCAACTACAAAGGAGTGCAGTATGAATAAATTAATGAAGACAGGCTTAACCTGTTTAGTCTCAGGCTTGTTGTCAATCACCTCATTACCCACATTTGCAGCAAAAGATTATAGCTCGGCAGAGATCTATACTACTGATACTTGGTTATATGGTAAGTATGTATTTCGAATGCAAGCCGCTGAAGGCAGTGGTATTTTATCGAATTTTTTTCTATGGAAACCTGAATCAGAAACCAGTGCGGTAGAATGGGAGGAGGTAGACTTTGAAGTGTTTGGTAAAAATGGTGCTAATTCTTGGCAAAGTAACCTGATTACAGAAGGTGATGGTTGGCAAACGTCTGAGCAAGTGCATACTAATACAGCATCATTTGCGGATGCATATCATACTTTTTCACTAGAATGGACACCTACTTATATATCTTGGTCTGTTGATGGGGTAGAGGTCCGTCGGACATCTGGTGGACAAGCTGACCTCATTAAGAGTGCCGCGAGTTTACGTTTTAATTTTTGGGCATCGACTAGCACTGGCTGGGTAGGTGATTTTGATGATTCGATTTTACCCGTTCATATGTATGTTAACTGGTTAGAATATTACAGTTGGAATGGTGAGGGCTTTGACCTAAGTTGGCGTGATGACTTTGATGACTTTGATAGCAACCGTTGGTCAGAGGCCGCTTGGACATTCGATGGTAATTATGTCGATTTTGTACCTGAAAACTCTAATGTTTCAAATGGTTATTTAGTATTATCAATAACGAAGAAAGATCAAGAAGGGTTCTCTGGAACCGTACCTATTGACTCAGAAGAGCCGATTGACACAGAAGAACCGATTGACACAGGAGAGCCGATTGACGCAGAAGAGCCAGTTGACCCAAGTACAGGTGTTAGCTGTACTTACACAGTAACTAATCAATGGAATACAGGTTTTATTGCTGAAATAGTGATGACTAACAACAGTGATGACCCTATAAATGGTTGGAGTGTCAATTGGCAATATAATGATGGTTCAACGGTGACACAATTATGGAATGCTGTGACATCGGGGACTAACCCTTACACCGCTTCAAATCTCAGTTGGAATTCAACCATTGCAGCCGGGCAAAGCATATCTTTTGGTTTTGGTGGTGACAAAGGTAGCAGTGAGGCCGAAGTACCAACAGTAACGGGTGATATTTGTAATTAGCGACGATAATAAGTCTTGGTCAGCCACTTTGTTAACTAAATAAAATCAATTGGTTAATAATGTAATACAAATTTCAAAGTGGCTGTTTTAGATCAAATTACGAATACATTTTGTAAAGGTAAATACCACCTACAATGGCAGTCGCAGTTAAGAGTACGGCAGAGGTGATTTTGATAATGGAGAAAGGTCTTGTGCCTTGAACTTCTCCAGTTCTTGCATTAACCATAAACTGGTAAACTTTACCTTTAAAGTTATAAGCGCTCATCCATACGGGCAGTAGAATATGTTTAAAAGTAACATCATGATAAGCTGTTTTCTCAGAGGAAATTCTTTGTTCATCACCTCCAATATCTCTGCGTATGGCTGAATTAATGATTGGGTTCATTTTCTGTTTAGCGACATTCATACCACCTTCTAAACCGAGCGAATAACTCTCCACCTGAAATCCTGCGACATATGAGCTATTAAACACTTCAAGATTATGAAGATCCCAAGGTTCTAATTTATCCACGTACTTTTCATGCATGCGGTTGGAAGCATGTACGAGTAAATCATCAAATTTATTGTGAACATAACCAGATGTATGTCGCCATCTTGTATGCCTCACTTGTCGTGTTTTAGTGACTGATTTTCCATTTTCTGTTGTCGTATAGGATTCAGTTGTATAGTAATAATCACCACGTTGCCCGTTGTAATAAGTTTCTGTATTAGCATCAAATGTCCAAAAGGGGGTGTAAATACCTTTCAAACCATCCATTCGAGCATAATCTTTGAGTTTATTAGGAGCAAACCAACGTTTTTTAAGCCACAGCTTAAAGTTATTTGCAGCTTCATTTTTGTTGATTTTGAAGGGGAGTAGCGATTCTGGTTTGAGTACTTTTTCTGATTTTCCGACTGCAACAATAGCAGAGCCACAGAATGCACATTCACCTCCGGTCTGATTTTCACCTAAGGCGACTTCAGCTGCGCAGGTGTTACATTTGGTGATTATCATATCAACGGTTTCACCCGTCGATGCTTGCTGTTTTAATTGCTGAACAGCTTTATTAAAATCTTGTTCTTGTATGACTGAATTATTTTCAGGCGCTTCAATTATATTTTCTGTTTGGCAATAAAGGCAGGTTAAATGGACTGTTCCTGGTTTAAAGCTTAAATCCGCTCCACAGTGACTACATGGAAATTTATCTACATTATTATTCATATTAATTTTAATCTTATTTTGTTAAAGACATTCCAATCACAGCATATCAAGGTACTCTTTTTGAGTAATACCATTTCGCCTAACAACCTGAATATTCTTGCTCGTTAAAAAAGTGTTTTTCTGCGTTGCATTCAATCGCAATAACTAGCTATTACTCAATCATGCGCCTTGAACTACACTCTTTTTCCTTCGCAATAATTAGTCATTTAATTAAGCGGAATGGTATAAACCATTCATTTTAAATCCAAATGTATTTATGAGGACATTAGATTTAACATCCATACCCGTTACCAACTCTGCGTTGCAACCTTCGATAAGGGCTAGCCATTATCGAAGGTTGTGCCTTGATTTGGAATCCAAGCTAACGACTGAACAAAGTACCTTGAACGATAACGGCTATAGATGACATATTTAATGGCATTGATATTAAAACGTTGGAATAGGAGGCGGTACTTTACCTAAAAGGCTTTTTAATTCAGCAACTTCACTGGCTACAGTCCATGCTGCCATACCTTCTTTCCATACGAGTGTTTCACGTTTAAGTTCACCTGATGTCACTTTTTGAGAAAGTATATTAATATCAAATGGGCCTGTTTGCGCACCGTTAACTGCTATAAAGAAAGACACTGCAGATGTTAGTGGTGGAGGTGTTACAGCTTGTTGCGTAGGTGCTTGCGGTGTTAGTATTTGTTGATTATTAATGGACTGTCCCATTTGGTTTGCCATTGCAAATCCCATCCCCATCCCCATTCCGCCTGCTGCCATTCCGCCAGGGTTATTTGCAGCAGCTTCCATTGAATTAGCTGTTTGAAACTGTGTATATTTGTTTAAATCGCCCAATACACCCATTGACGATCTCTTATCTAATGCTTGTTCAACCACTTCAGGTAATGAAATGTTTTCAACTAATAATTTAGACAGTTCTAAACCATATTCTTGAAATTCTGGACTGATTTTATTAGTGATAAACTCACCGAGTTCATCGTAATTAGCGGCCAGATCTAATGCGGGGATCTTTGATTCGCCCAGCGCATCAGAAAAGCGAGAAACAACAATATTACGAAGTTGGCTGGAAATTTCATCGGAATTAAAATCGCCATCAGTACCAACAATTTCTTTAAGAAAAACAGACGCATCAGAAACTTTAAGGCAATAAGAACCAAATGCTCTTAATCTAATGGGGCCGAATTCAAGATCTCTTAACATGATTGGGTTTTTAGTTCCCCACTTAAAATCTGTAAATCTTTTGGTATTTACAAAGTAAACTTCAGCTTTAAATGGGGAACTGAAGCCGTATTTCCAACCTTGTAATGTAGATAATACTGGTAAATTTTGTGTTTCAAGAACGTATCTTCCCGGCTGAAAAACATCGGCTACTTTTCCTTCATTAACAAATATCGCGACTTGTGTTTCACGAACAGTTAATTGCGCACCGTTTTTTATCTCGTTTCCGTAACGTTCAAAACGATGGACCATTTTGTCATTCGAGTTATCTAACCACTCGATGATATCTATAAATTCGCCACCTAGTTTGTCAAAAAATCCCATGTATTTCTCCTTAAATAATTGCTTCTATCTTATTCCATTCAAAAGTGATTATCTACTGTAATGCAATAACGAAAAGTATTGGCTAGCCGCTTTATATTGTTCGTGGCAAGGCGGAACGAACAAATAGATTAACGGTTTATGACGTCAATACTGGCGAAAATTAAAAGGTTTTAAACTACTTATCGGACGCTCATCTAATTTTCATCGTAATAGATTGTTTAAATTAATGCCTGTCAGTTTTTACCAGAAAAGAAAGGATACAAAGAAACTGGCCACCGAATCGCTTTCTTATATCAATTGTAGTAAGT
>JAOFNL010000046.1 GCA_028041985.1 Psychromonas sp.
TTAAAAAAGTGTTTTTCTGCGTTGCATTCAATCGCAATAGCTATTACTCAATCATGTGCCTTGAACTATACTCTTTTTCCTTCGCAATAATTGGTCATTTAATTAAGCGGAATGGTATAAAGTATTGAATTAATCATTTACAGGTGTATTGTTTAATTATTTTGAAACAAAACTTCACCCTTTGTGTTGAGTTATCTATACCTATTGAAAGGAGCTCTAAATGTTGGCCTTAAGACCTAATTGCGAATGCTGTGATAAAGATTTACCGCCTGAATCAAAGGAAGCTTTAATTTGTACTTTTGAATGCACATTTTGTAAATCCTGCGCTGAATCTATACTCAATTTTGTTTGTCCAAATTGCTCAGGTAATTTGGTGGAACGGCCAATCAGACCTTTCAAAGCTTTGAAAAATAACCCTGCATCCACAGAGCGAGTATTAAAAGAGCACGGTTGTGGACACATCAACCATGTAAAGAAAAAGGATCCGTGATGAACCTAGAGTTAAAAGTTGCAACGTTAGAAAACGTAGACGAAGTATTAAAGCTTCATTACCAGTATCAGGTAGATTCAATTCTTGAAGAAGATAAAAAAGATGGTTTTATTACCACTGCTTTTACAGAGGCACATCTTAGTCAATTAATCACACAAGAGAGTGGACTTTTTATTGCAATAAAGGACAACAAAATTGTTGCTTATGCCATGTCTGCTTCTTGGGAATTTTGGTGTCAATGGCCGATGTTTCAATTTATGGTAGAAAACCTAGATGATGCCAAGTTGATTGATAATGACCTAACGGTGAGTAACTCTTATCAGTATGGCCCTGTATGCGTGGATAAAAGTGTACGTGGTGAAGGTGTTTTTGAAGCCGTGTTTAAATTTTCGCTTGAAAAAATGTCTGAAAGATACCCTTTCATGATCACTTTTATCAATAAAATTAACACTCGTTCTTATGAAGCGCATACACGTAAAACCACTTTAAAAGTAATCAGTGAATTTAGCTTTAACAATAACCAATATTATAAATTGGCATGTAAAACATCTTAGCAAATAGTTGAGAAAAATAATGAAAATAGATTACAAAATAAATGCATCAATAGATGTTAAACAATTTTATGATTTACTGGTTAATTCAACCTTAGGCGAACGCCGTCCCATTGATGACCTAGCCTGCTTAGAAGGTATGATTACCAATAGTAATTTGATGATAAGTGCTTGGGATGCAGATAAATTAGTTGGTTTAGCCCGCTCGATCACTGATTTCAATTATGCATGTTATTTGTCAGATTTAGCTGTCGACCAAGCTTATCAACAATGTGGAATAGGCAAAAAATTACAAGCTTTAACACAAGCGCAATTAAATCATCATTGTAAATTGATTTTAATTGCTGCACCGTCAGCTAATGAATATTACGAAAAAATTGGTTTTATGCATAATCCAAGGTGCTGGGTACTTGAAAGAGAATCAAAGATTGCTACTCAATAATTCCAATCAGCACACTCAACATATTTTTATAGCTATTAGTTAATTTGGAAACATCGTGGAAATAATTAGAAGTAAAACGTTCAAATCTGAACGCGCTTGGGACGCAAAAGATATTGCCAATATGAACGGTATTACCACGCGTTTACACTGGACAGATCAACCTTATAAGTGGCATATCAATAACGGTGAAGAAGTGTTTGCGGTGTTAGATGGTAGCGTTGAGATGTTATTTAAAGAAAATGGCATCGAACAATCGGTGCTCCTAGAAACCGGCGATATATTTTATGCCTCTATTGGCACCGAGCATGTTGCTCACCCTTGTGGTGAAGCAAGAATTTTAGTCGTAGAATCGGAAGGCAGCGTTTAATCGCCAGTCACTCAAAAAAATTAAATAGTGTTTTTACTAAGGCCATAGCCTCATTGATTTTATAAGAAAAACCGTAAAACAAAAAATACCATCATACTTAACATCACAATCAGTAATGTATTTTGAAGTTTCAAGCTTAAAAAGACACAAACTCCACCAGCCAGTAAAAAAGGACTACTCAGAAAAGAGCTGATCATACTTTCTCCCACTAAAGTTTGCTTGTTTTCAAAACTTAAAAACACAATAGGTACCGCCATCGCGGTTAATACAGATGGCGCAGTAAAACTTAATAAGCTTTTAGCTTTCCTTCCAAGCTCAAAAGGCAATTTTTGAGATAAAAAAAGATAACGACAAGTAAAAGTAATACAGGCCATTCCAAATAAAATTAACCAATAATTTTCTATAGGGTTTTCCAATTATTCCCCCTCCCTACTTTCAATAATAAAACCGCTACTCATACCTAATAAGGTCGCGATAATTAAAGCGTGCTCAGAACCGACAACAGTCAATATCAGCATACTAATTCCACTCACAGCGACAGAGACAAATGTCGATAAACGTTTAATTGAAGGGATGACAATCGCGATAAAGGTTGCTGCAATGGCAAACTCAAGCCCCATATTTTCAATATCAGGAATAAACTGCCCAATAGTAATACCTGCAAAGGTTGCTATATTCCAAATGACATAAAATATAAAACCCGCACTAATTGCATATAAATGGCTGAATGATTTATGTTTTTCTAAATAAGCGCAAGTCACCGCAAACATCTCATCAGTTAGAAAAAAGGCGATACAGCAACGAAGAAAGAAGGAGCTTTTTTTTACGTGCTCTCTCATCACTGCCGAATACAATAGATGCCTTGAACTAATCACAAAGGTTGAAGAAAATATTGAAGATAACGCACCACCGATCAAGGTTAAACTTGCTAACTGTGCTGCTCCTGCAAATACAAGCAAGGACATAAGTTGAGCTTGAAGAGGTGATAAACCTATTTTTATAGCCAATGAACCACACAGGATCCCCCAAGGAACAACTGCAATGGATAAGGGTAAAATATCGTAAGTCGCCTGCACAATAATGCGTTTATTTTCTTGATAGGTATTCTTTTTAATCATGCTTTCACTTTCTAACATAATGACTCCTTTCCTTCCATTAAGTTTTCACATAACGAGCTGGAATATTTTGATGAGCAGTCTAGCGTGGGATTATAGATTGGTATTGTAGTTTCTTGCTTGTTTTTGAAATCGACTAGGCGTAGTGCCTAATGCTTTTTTAAAATGGTGAGTAAAGTGGCTTTGATCATAAAAACCACACATGGTAGAAACTTGGCTTAGAGTTATACCTTGCTTTAATAGCGCTTTAGCTTTTTTTAATCGCATCTGTATTTGGTAACTATGTGGTGCGAGATTAAAATGCTTTTTAAACTGCCTTACGAAATGAAACTGACTTAAATCTGCAATAGCAGCGAGCTTTATTAATGAAATATCCTCTTCGGGATAACTATCTAAAAACTCTTTGGCTAATAACAATTTATCTCTACTACCGCTACTTTCTTTAGGTAAACTGAGATGGGAAGAATGACGAAGAGTCAGGCTCATTAAGGTTGCATAGATTAGTGTTTCCATTAATAACTGCGAGCTATTTATTTCTACTTGAGAGAAAATTAAACGCAGTTGTTCTGCTAATTGACGATCTTCAATTACGGCAGACCTAAAATAAGGCGTTAAATCTTTTCCGCTATATAAATCGGTACTGACTTGCGCAAAGTGTTCAGGTGTTGGATACATGGCTTTATAGCCCCAACCATTCGGTGTTGCAGACTCACCATTATGAACATCGTCTGCATTAACTAAAATAATGCTACTCTGCCCAGCTATATGAGAAGCACCACTTCTATAGAATCGCTGAGCTCCATACTCTATGACTCCTATGGTATAACCTTCATGTACATGTTTAGAAAAGTTCTGCTTAATATAATTTGCATTCACCACTTCAATACCATCAAAGGCATTAGCGATTTCAAAGTCAGCACTTTCTTTACACTTCATACTGTTAATCACACTTATCTCGAGTTATTTCCATGATAAAAAGAACGGTGATTATACAAAGTTAAATAAGGTTAACATTGTATAAAATTGCTCATATTATTTTTATTGTCACCTCATTTTATCTGATTCAATTAAATGAGTGAGTGAGCAAGTCTTAATACCCTCTTCATTCAATCCAGATTGAATCATACCAATTGTATTAAGTATGCGATCTAAATTTTACGCAGAGAAAACGATTCAACTCGAGGCATAAATTGATATAAATAGTTGTTCCCTTTACGAAATTTATAACGAAGAAGTGAGTTGTTTTAGCAAGCAAAATAGATCAGCTATTTACTACAATTGGTATCACTACTCAGTAATGTAATGCGTCGCACAAATTTTATGACCAGATGGGTCACGTAAATAAGCAAGGTATAACTTTTTAGTCGCCCCAACTCTTACACCAGGAGGTTCTTCACAAGCTGTTCCACCGTTCGCTAAACCAGCAGCATGCCACGCATCCGCTAGTTCAGGCGTTGCTGCTTTAAAACCAATCGTCATACCATTAGCAATCGTTGTTGGTTCGCCATTAATGGGTAAAGTCAATGCAAACACACCTTCAGGGCTGAAATAGAAACAACGCCCCTTCTCATCGATAACACCTTCTGCATAACCTAAAGTTGCTAAAATCGCATCATAAAATTTCTTCGACTTTTCAATATTTTCGGTACCAATCATTACATGACTAAACATATTTTTTCCTTTTGATTTAAATTAAAAACAACTTGTTTCACAGCAATGAAGTTGAACTGTCAATAGACACTAATTAAATTGCTCAAGCCATTCTTTTGGTGAAATACCCAGTTTCTTTCTAAATACACGTGCTAATGCTGAACCATTTTCATAGCCCACCGCATTCGCCACTAATGCGACCGATTTTTTTTGTTTTAACAAACTTTTAGCTACAACTATACGCCAATCAATCACATAATCACCGGGACTTTGCCCAACAATTCTTTTAAATAATTCTGCAAATTTAGAACGAGACATCAAGGCGAGCTCCGCCATCTCTTCTAATCCCCATGGATGCTCAGGGGCATCTTGAATCGCTAATATGACTTTACTTACTTGCGGATGCGCTAAACCTGCCAACAAGCCATGTTCAATAATATTATTTTCAATCACATGCCTGAGTATATAAATAATGAATATATCCGTTAACGCATTAATTAATGGTCCTCGGCCACAGCGTTCTTTAAAAGCCTCCTCAAATAACCATAATGATGTTTGTTTAATTTTTTCACAATCATTGAGATTAAAGTGAAGTAATGCCGGCAAAGCATCAGCAATGGGATTAGAGGTGACTTCGTTATAAATAATGTTCGCGCAAACTAATACAGGTGGATTGTCATCATTCCCCACAATTCGATGAGTATGAGGTGAAGGTAAAAACAACACAGTGGGTTCATTAAATACCTGAGACTTGCCTTGCTCGTCGATTAACGTTAACTCACCACTTTTTAATAAGTGCAAATGACCTTGATTGGGTTCTTTATCAAAATGACTAATACCACATAAGTTGCCTGTAAAAAATACTTCGGTATTCATCGAAAATCTTTTCAAAATCACTGAAAGTTGATCCATTTTAACTCTCTTAATAACATTTCTGGACGATTGGGTTCAATGTTAGGACTATGTCATCCCTTCTCCCTAATTGAAAGCCCTATATTATCAACCAAGGAAACATCCTTATTTAATTATTCACTACCGGAGAAACAAAATGAAATTTTCAACCGTCATCAAATCAGCACTAGTAAGTACAGCTCTTTTAGCAAGTAGCTTCAGCTTTGCAGCTAACATTGAAGTCAACGCGAATGACAATGACCTAGCAATCCAGGGTTACGACACAGTTGCTTACTTTACTAAAGGTGCGCCAACTAAAGGTTCTGATGAATATACAGCGGCTTACAACGGTGCGATCTACCAATTTGCAAGCGCTGAGAACCGAGATTTATTTAAAGCATCACCAAGTAAATATGCACCACAATACGGCGGTTTTTGCGCAATGGGCGTAGCGTTAAATCAAAAATTTGATACTGACCCTACGGCATGGCATATCAGCGGTGACAAATTGTACTTAAACCTAAACAAAGATGTGCAAAAGAAATGGTTAACAGATGTTCCTGGATTCCTTGATACATCAGAAGGCAACTGGACTAGCATCAAAGGTCTTACTGAAGAACAAATCGCAAAAATTAACGAATAATTAATAATTTAAGCAATAAGTGAGAGTAAATAATGAAGCAACTGAAACCAACAGAATCCCTTGATGATTTAGTCTCACAGCATGAGCATTCATTACTTTTTTTTAGTGCATCGTGGTGTGGGCCTTGTCAATCAATGACCCCTATTGTAGATAACGTATCAAACGCAATGAGTCATCGCTTAAACACGATAAAGATTGATGTGGATAAATCATCAAACGATGCATCTGAATATGGCATACGCAGTGTACCAACACTGATATTAGTGAAAAATGATGAAATTATTGCGCAACAAGTGGGAGGCATTCCCCCCGTGCAATTAATGCAGTGGTTAGAACAATATATTTAACAATATTTAAAACATCGATTTTAAAACGACGACTTTAACTCAATAACTTTAACAAAAAGAGGATTTTATTATGAGCAATAAATTATTAGCAAGCGCAGCATTAGCAGCAGTAATGGCAGCAAGCTTAGCGGCTCCAGCACAAGCAGCAAGTAAAGAAAAATGTTACGGCATTGCGGCGGCAGGTCAAAATGACTGTGCTAATTTAGCTGGTACTCATTCATGTGCTGGTCAATCAGTTGTAGATAACGATAAAGGTGAATGGAAATTGGTCAATAAAGGGACTTGTAGTTCTTTGGGTGGTCTAAGCAAAAACCAAGCGAAAGCAGAATATCAAGCAGCTAAAGGCGCATAGGTGAATTGATATGTCAGTAAAAAATAACAATATATTAATCGGTGTTGGTTTAAGACATCCACATTTTACTGATGTATTAACACAGCCTAAGCAAGTTGATTTTGTAGAAGTGCATTCTGAAAACTTTTTTGGTGAGGGCGGAGCAGCTTTATCAGTGCTTAAACAAACCAGAGAAAGATACCCTATCAGTTTGCACTCAACCTCCATGGGTTTGGGCTCAAGAGAAGAGATCCCTCAGGATTATTTGTATCGATTAAAAAAGCTAACACAGATGATTGATCCTTTTTTAATGTCAGAACATGCCTGCTTTACTTGGGGTCAACAACAAGGGCAATTAATACACAGTGGCGATTTACTGCCTATTGAACACACGCATGCAAGTTTAGATCGTATGTGTATGCAAGTTGATAGAGTGCAATCGTTATTAGGTAGAGAGCTAATCATAGAAAATGTTTCCGCGTACCTACATTTTGCACAAAGCCATCTATCAGAAGCAGCATTTTTAGCGGCTCTTAGTCAACGCACGGGAGCAAAAATACTGTTAGATATTAATAACATTGCCGTTAACAGCTTGAATTTTGAAGGTGGAGATATAGCACAATCTATTGCCAATTACATTAAAGTGCTACCCATTGATAGTGTTGCGCAAATTCACTTAGCAGGCAGTAGCCTCCCCGCAACCGGAGAGTTTGTTATTGATGATCACGCTTGTCCTGTTTCTGATCAGGTTTGGCAAGGTTATGAGCAAGCAATACAACGTTTTGGTGCAGTCCCCACTTTAATCGAATGGGATAACGACTTACCAACATGGTCAATACTCATTGCTGAAGCAGATAAAGCCCGCGCACTTGCGAATTCGATATTAGCTAAAGGAGAGCGTCAATGAATGAACAACAATCTTTACTAACGCTTATTTATAATGATAACCCTACTTTATTAGCTGAAAGTGGCTTAGATATTCGCGGTATTACTATCTATCGACGTAATTTATTAGCGAATGCACAACGTGCATTAAGCATTACATTCCCCACTATTTTTCAACTACTTGATAGTGATGTAAGTGAGGACTTAGTACAACAGTTTTTAGCATTATGCCCCCCCTCTCAAGGTGATTGGGGACAATGGGGAGAAGAATTTTCACATTTTATTGCAACGAGCCAAATTGCTTACGACTACCCTTATTTACCTGATTGTGCAATGTTAGATTGGCATATTCACCATGCGTTGCATGGCGTAGATCAATTAATAGATCATGCATCATTACAACGCCTTGGCGATAGTGAACCTGAACATATTAAGGTGCAGTTAAATAAAAATGTGGCCTTAATAACATCTAAATATCCCATTAACGATATTTTTTATGCGCATCACCATAGTGAAGACTCACAACGAAAAAGTGCAATGCTACGAGCTAAAGAAACTTTGACTAGTTCAGTTAACGCAGAGCAAGTCTTTATGGTATTTAGGCCTGAATTTCAACCTAAAGTCATCACATTAACAGAGAGTGAATCTATTTTTGTTAATGCATTACAACAACAAAAATCATTAGCAGATGCATTAGATGCAGTTAGCCATCTGAATGATTTTTCATTTGAAAACTGGTTATTAACAGCCATTGAACAAAATCTAATTTATCAATTTAAAGCGGAGCAATTATGAATACCTTACCCTCTAAACTTCAACGCCCATTCTTTATAGTGAGTAATTTATACCAACAGTTCGCTGATAAGCTCAGCTTATTAACACCTGTTACTTTACTTGCAGCACGCTGTTATGTGGGGTGGGCTTTTTTCTCATCAGGGCTAACAAAACTGAGAGACTGGGATAGCACCTTGTTTCTATTTGAAGAAGAATATCATGTTCCGATTTTGCCTTACGAACTAGCTGCTTATTTAGGCACCGCCGGTGAACTTATATTGCCCGTGCTATTGGTACTAGGATTTGCTAGTCGATTTGCAGCCTTTGGTTTATTTTTTGTCAATATAGTGGCTGTAATTAGCTTAGAAGATATTGCGCCTGCCGCTTATTCTGAACATCTCCTGTGGGGCGTATTATTAGCTCAAGTGATTATTTTGGGAGGTGGACGGTTTGCTGTCGACCAATTCATAAAAAGCAAATTAAAGCTCAGATAAGGAAATTAAAGTATAATCACCACCGCTAATTTTTAGCGGTGGTGAGTACCTTACTCTTTTATAAAAATTCAGCTTTCATCTAACTCAGAATTTTTATCTTTATACGCCATTTTATTTTTATACATTGCAATGTCTGCTCGTCTAATCATCTCCGAAACACTATCAGACTCATCAAGTAATTCAGTACATCCATAACTCAGGCTCCATGGCATATCGTGCATCTTACTTCCAAGTACATAAAATTCTGATTTTATACGTCTCATGATGATATGTGCATCCTCTTGAGCACAGTCAATAAAAACAACTAAAAATTCATCTCCGCCTAAACGACCAGCAGAATCAGTCATACGAATCACTTTATTAATAACGGTCGCAGCTCCTTTAATTAAACGATCTCCTGCTTCATGCCCAAATTCATCATTCATCTTTTTCAAATCATTAACATCAATAAACCCCAAGGACAATTTAGATCCTCGACGTCTGCTTAAATTAATATTTTCTTGTAAACAATCAGTGATTGCTTTGCGATTGAACAAACCAGTTAACGCATCAAATCTCGCTTCAAACTCCATCTGTTTATATAAATGAATTTGGTTGACCTGATAACCGCCCAATAACCAACCTAACCAAGCCAGTAAAGGAAACAGAAAGACAAAAGCAATTAATAGTCCAGTAAACAATGGTAAGGAGCTTTTATTAATCACCTTAGCAGGTATATGCATCACTAATAGAACCGGCTTATTTTCGATAACATTAAAGGGCGATGATGGAGAAAGATAAAAACGACTAAAATAATATTCTCCAGAATTATCGGTAAGATGACCTCTATCTTCACTAGTTATTTGAGACCAAATATTGGGGTGTTGCTTAGAAAATTGATACGAAGCTCTTTCAGGAAGAACTGCTCCCCACTCTGTTTCTGGGGTATTCGATTTTAAATAATAACCTTCATGATTTAGCAGAAATACTTGATCGCCATTATGTATATTAAGATCATCAAGCAACTCTTGAATTCTTTTACCGTTATAATTCATCACAGCAACACCCAATAACTTTTTATTTTTATCATGCACTGGTGTTGCAAAACGGATCACAGGCTTATATGGCACTTCAATAATTTCATTTTCAATATTGAGATCAAATTTAGAGACATAGACTTGATAAGGTTTAAGGCGAAGCGCTTCCTGAAAATAATAACGGTCAGCTTTATTCTGTAACATTGATTCAGAGACTATTTGCGGGATAGAATCAGATGTTTTGTTAATTCTAATCACCTCATTACCTGATAAATCTAAAAGCCGCATTTGTTCATAACGCTGCTGCACCAAACTGATATTATACATCTGCGATATTAAATATTTTTGGGCAAGGATATTGCGCGATGCTAGGCTATCAATAGCAAGATCACTATGTGCATAGTAACTAAGATCAGATCCAACAGAGTTCAACTCAGAAACAATTTTACTTTGCATATGAAATAGTTCGGAATATTGCTCTGTTTCTCGATCAGACTTAATCTGATCATATAATGAGGAATGAATAAGCAATAAAACGAGCAGTAAAAACATGGTCAAAATCATGGCGTAAAGTAGACCACGTTTACGTTTCCAATGCTTAATTGCTAATTTTTCGTTAAATGTATTCAGAATAGACTCCATTATCTTATGCTTTAAGCATTACTTTGATCGAAGAGTTTAACCACCAATATCGATTAATAATAGAACAAATGAAATAGACAATTAGCTAATGTTTATTCTTCATGTAGTAAGTTAGGAAGTAGCTCACGATTTCTTTTATCTACTTTCGTAAAAATAGATAAAATAGCTTAAAAAACATACCAGTAACAATATTTACGCTAGATAAGATGCTAATATCTACTTTTAATTCAAGATATATAACCGTTATCGTTGTTTGCACATTTAATGGTAACAGGTATATTTATTCTGTATAACAGGAAGTGAGTACAATGAAAGCTATTCTATTAATAAGCATAATAAGTCTATTATCAGCTTGTTCTAGCTATCCTTCTTCTGTTTTAAAGCCACCTGCGGAAGAAATTAATTTACCAATTCCAAACAAAATAGTGCAAATACCAGGTTTAGGCTCTTGTAGTGATTCTGAAGATCGCACTCTTAAATTTAATTCAGATGAACCTATCACTATTTTAGTCCATGGTTGTAATGACTCGGCAGGTCGTTTCACTTCGTTAGCAAAATTATATGCATTTCACGGCCAACAAACCGCTTGTTTTAGTTATGATGACAGGGATAGTTTAGTAAGATCCGCAGACAACTTAGTATCAGCGATAGATTCTCTCTCAGTAAGCACCAATAACCGAAACATCTCGATTATCGGACATAGTATGGGTGGTTTAATCTCACGAAAAGCGATGGAAACCAGTAGCCTAAATAATAACGAGGATCTTAATATTCAACTCGTTACTGTTTCTGCACCATTAGCTGGCATAAAAGCCGCAAATAGCTGTAGTAGCAATACATTAAATTGGTTGAGCTTAGGGATCGTGCCGGGGATCTGTTGGGGAATTACCGGTAATAACTGGAATGAAATTACTGCAACATCCAGCTTTATTAATCAAACCGAGCCACTTTCATCATCGGTTCAACGTTATTTGAAGATTGTTACCAACGAACAAAACACTTGTCGAGAACAAAATCCATTAGGTCAATGCATAAGAAGTGATTATGTGTTTGAACTATCTGAACAATATCACCCTATCATTGATCATTATGCTCAAATAACAAATATTCAAGTGGATGCAGGACATGTGGAAATTGTAGGGGATAAAAATATCACGCCATGGAAACTAGTGACTATTCTACAGCAAGAAGAATTACTGAATACCACACCACCAGAAAGAGAGGTTGCACTACAAAATTTACTCGTAAAACTCTATCAATAGTAACAGCAAGAAAGGGTCAATTCTTCTCGCTAATGTTTAGTAGATAACTGTTATACGCTTTATTTTAAGCGCATCGCACCAATTAAAATACAGATAGCACCGCCAACCATAGCAATCCAGGCTTCGTCTGGTGTATACCCATTTAATGCTCGACTTATTTGAGCACTAGCAGAATTGAATACGTTATAGCCCCACATAGCGAGAGCGGTTCCAATAATGATCAATGCAATTGCGATTATCTTTTGATTCATACTCACTCCACCTATTTATACGATATTCATCAAACTAGCGACGACTTATAAAAAACATAACAGAAAATAAATCATAAAAAAATGTTTGAGAGGAAGAATACCAATTACATTAAATAAATTATCTAAATTTTACGCAGAAAAAATGGCTTAGCTCAAGGCGAAACTCAAGATAAACACTTGTTTTATTTACGAAAATCACAACTAAGAAATAAGTTATTTTAACAAGTAAAATAGATCAGTTAATTATCGTGATTGGTATAACTTAACTGATAGCCGATAAAGCTTTCGCTAATTGTGATAACTGTTTCTCATTAGGCGTACCAAATCTCAAGGAATTATTTTCATCTGTTAGTCGAACATAAACAGACTGTTTACAAAGTTTTTCAAAGATGATTTCAGCATCATCCACAAATACAGTCATAAATA
>JAOFNL010000047.1 GCA_028041985.1 Psychromonas sp.
GAGCAAAAGAAGTCTTTACTCAAGGCGGTGGTAGTTTAATCGTTGCAGTATTGGCTTACTTTGCAATGAGCAATGATGTCGCTCGACACCTCATGTTTAACTTCATTGGTTTACAGTTTGTGGTAATGGCGTTTGTTTTATTACTAGGAAGCTACACCGGTTATCGCCTCTTAGAATTACGTCGCTTCAAGCCATTAGCAGACAAGGAGTAAGCTATGTTTTTTGCTAGTCCTTTTAAGTTAAAAAGCAAAGGCATTATGGGGATGAACCAACGTAACAGTCGTTACGTTGGTCGCTACAATCCACGTAAACTTTATCCATTAGTAGACAATAAACTTAAAACTAAAATTATCGCACGTGATGCAAATGTAACTACACCTGAACTGTTAGGTGTTATTTCGATGCAAGCTGAAGTAGACAAAGTTGAAAAGTATATTAAAAATACTAATGGATTTGTTATCAAACCAGCTAAAGGGAGTGGTGGTAAAGGGATCTTAGTTATCACTAAGATTGAAAATGGTCGTTATTACAAACCCAATGGTAGTGAAGAAAGTCTTTCTGAAATTAAACGTCATGTCACTGATATTTTAGCTGGATTATTCAGTCTCGGGGGCAGTATTGATGTTGCTGTGATTGAAGCATTAATACAGTTTGACAGTGCTTTCGATGGTTTTAGTTTTGAAGGTGTACCAGATGTTCGCGTGATCGTTTTTAAAGGCTTTCCTGTCATGGCAATGATGCGATTATCAACGGCAGCATCCGATGGAAAGGCTAATTTACACCAAGGCGCCGTAGGAGTAGGTATTGATATAGGGACAGGCAAAGCTATAAATGCAGTTCAATTCGATTTACCTGTCGAACGTCATCCTGATACTGATAAAGAGCTAAAGTTACTTACCGTGCCAAAATGGGAGCGCTTAATCTATTTAGCAGCAAGTTGTTATGAAATGACTGGTATGGGGTACCTAGGGACAGATATGGTATTGGATAGAGATTTAGGTCCAATGTTATTAGAGCTCAATGCTCGCCCTGGTTTGGCAATTCAAATAGCAAATGGCAAAGGTATCTTGCCTCGATTACAGTTGGTCGAAAGTTTAACGAATGCTGATTCAATGACAGTTGAAGAGCGCATTGCTTTTTCTAAGAAACACTTCGCAGAATAAAGCTTTTTAAGCAAAACAAAAAAGCCCATCAGCGTGTAATAACGTGATGGGCTTTTTTTATAATACCAATCGAAGTAAATAGCTGATCTATTTTACTGGCTAAAACAACCGAGCATAGCTCGGCTTAAAATACGTTTTAACAATGTCGACTATCGTCTTTACTTAACCACTGTCAGAGTCGGCCTTTTATGCCCACCCTTACCATCTTTTTTAGCCTTTCCAGCATCACTATCAACTGATTGAATTGGCGCACTATCAGTAGGCTTAATCGGTGTATTTAATGCCTCATAAGCAGGTTCACTAGGAAAGATGGTGCCTTCCCCATTTTCACGAGCATAGATGCCTTCAATCGCATATATCGGTATATACACTTTCATCGGTTGACCAGAGAACCTAGCATTGAATGATAAAGCATCATCATCCAATGAGAAATCTATAACCGATTGCGGGGCAATATTTAATACAATTTTTCCATTTTCAACAAATTGAGCTGGTACTTCAACAAGTGGTTGTGACGCATCAACAATAATATGAGGTGTACACTCACTATCTACGATCCAATTATAAAAGGCACGTAATAAATAAGGGCGTTGTACTAACATTTCCGACATTTGAATACCTACTGATTTGCTAATGTTAAGAATTAAGCACCAACACGAATTTCGCGTTCAGTTTCAGTCATTGAAGCTTGGAATGATTCACGTTCAAAAACTTTAACCATGTAACTTTTTAATCCTGTTACATTATCATAACCTAAGTCAATTTTTTAACTCTGGTAAACGCCATAATAGCGGAGCCATGTAACAATCTACGATAGTAAACTCTTCAGACATGAAGTAAGCAAAATGATCAAACACAGGTGCTACTTCAAGAATTTTAGCGCGTAATTGAATACGTGCGGCCTCAGCTTTTGCTTCATCGCCCGCTAGGATAATATCAACCAGCGGATACCAATCACTTTCAATGCGTTGCATTAGTAGACGGCTTTTTGCTCGCTCAACAGGGTACACAGGCATTAGTGGTGGATGCGGGAAACGCTCATCCAAATACTCCATAATAATGCGTGAATTGTATAAGACTAATTCGCGGTCAACTAATGCTGGAATATTACTTTCTGGCGTTAATTCAGCTAATTCCTCAGATGGATTTTCTTGATCCACAAATGTGATATCAACATTGACACCTTTTTCAGCCAACACGATACGTGTCTGGTGACTATATAAGTCTGATGGTCCTGAGAATAACGTCATTACAGAACGTTTATTTGCAGCTACAGCCATGGAATACCTCTAATGATTAAAAAGTAAGTGTTTAAAAAACACAAACGGCAATGACGCCATAGTGACACCATTGCCGATAAGATAATAGAAAAAAGTGGTTGCGATTAATGAATATCGCGCCAGTACTCTTTCTTCAATAAGTAACTCAGTATAAATAAGATAATTAAGAAGCCAATTACCCAAAATCCTAAGTTTTGACGTTCAAGTTTGTTCGGCTCACCTGAGTAGACGAGGAAGTTTACCAGATCTAGTACTGCGCGGTCATACTCATCGGATGACATCTCACCTGTTTCACTACTATGCAGTGCAATAACATTTGCATGCTCAACCCCATCAGCATCGACAACATATTCAATTTCAGCAGTTGGAATACCTTGCAGCTCTTCCAAAACGTGCGGCATACCGACATCTTTAAACACGCGGTTATTCACACCAAACGGACGAGAATCGTCTTTATAGAATGAACGTAAGTAAGTATAAATCCAATCAGGACCACGCAAGCGAGCTTCTAATGTTAAATCTAATGGCGCATTACCAAACCATTTAGCAGCATCTTTTTTATCCATGCTGTTTTTCATTAAGTCACCGATTTTACTATCTGTAAAAATCAGGTTGTCTTTCATTAACTGATCTGGAATACCTAAATCTGTTGCAACACGCTGATAACGCTGATGTGCTGTAGAATGACATGCAGCACAATAATTCATGAATAGTTTAGCACCGTTTTGCAATGATACTTTATCCGTTAAATCATAGTTAGCTTTGTCTAAATGAACAGCTGCACCAGCTGCAAATACGAAACTTGGTAAAAATGCCACTAAGGCTATCAATAATTTTTTCATTAGTGTGTCAACCTCGTTGGTAATGGCTTGGTTTTTTCATTTTTACTGTAAACAAACAGTGCAATAAAGAATCCAAAGTATCCGACGGATGCAACCTGAGCAATAATGGTATAAAGCGGAGTTGCAGGTAAAGCACCTAATACGCCTAACACGATAAAGCAGATAGTAAACTGAGTAATATTTAGTTTATGTTTCCAACTGCGGTAACGTATAGATTTAACTTTACAGCGGTCTAACCACGGTAATAAAAATAGAATCGCAATTGAACCACCAAAGAAGACAACACCAATCAATTTATCCGGGATTGCACGTAAAATCGCATAGTATGGTGTGTAGTACCAAACCGGAGCAATATGATCAGGTGTTTTCAATCCATTTGCTGCTTCAAAGTTAGGTGGCTCAAGGAAGAAACCACCGCCTTCAGGAATAAAGAATATCACTGCAGCAAAACAAATTAAGAATGCAGAGACGCCCATAATATCTTTCACCGTAAAGTACGGATGGAATGGGACAGCATCAATAATATCTTTTTTACCACTATATTGCTGATGGAAAGTGAATTTCCCTTTCGCTTCTTCTGACGCAGTGCCTTTCTTCTGTTTAATCTCAACACCATCTGGGTTGTTTGAACCTACTTCATGTAGTGCAACAATGTGTAAGAAAACCAAAGCAACCAAAGCAAGTGGTAATGCAACAACATGTAATGCAAAGAAACGGTTTAGTGTCGCCCCAGAGATAACATAATCACCACGGATCCAAAGTGTTAAATCATCACCAATAACTGGAATCGCACCAAACAATGAAATGATTACTTGCGCACCCCAGAATGACATTTGACCCCATGGTAATAAATATCCCATGAATGCTTCAGCCATTAATACTAAGAAGATCAACATACCGAAGATCCAAATAAGTTCGCGCGGTTTTTGATATGAACCGTAAATTAACCCTCGGAACATATGTAAATAAATAACAACAAAGAATGCTGATGCCCCCGTTGAATGCATATAACGCAACAACCAACCGTATGGTACATCGCGCATAATATATTCGATTGAAGCAAACGCACCTTCAGCAGATGGGTTGTAATGCATTGTTAACCAGATACCGGTTAATATTTGGTTAACTAACACTAACATCGCTAGTGAACCAAAAAAGTACCAAAAGTTAAAGTTGACTGGTGTTGGATATTGAGCAAGGTGCTTATTCCACGTATCCGTCATCGGAATACGTGCATCAATCCAATCAATGCCGTCCATGACTAATTTTTTAAGCATTAGGCATCTCCTTTGTCTAAACCAATAAGAATCGTTGTATCACTCACATAATGATGTGGAGGAATAACTAAGTTTAATGGTGCAGGTACATTTTGAAATACACGACCAGCCATATCAAATTTAGAGCCATGACATGGGCAAAAGAATCCTGATTCAACACCTTCTACTTGCTCACCAAAGGTATCTGGCAGATAAGTTGGAGAACAACCTAGGTGAGTACAAATCCCTACTGCAACAAATAGTTCTGGTTTAATAGAACGCAATTCATTAGTTGCGTAATCTGGCTGTTGTGGTTCTTCAGAAGCGGGATCTCGTAGTTGATTATCAATTTTAGGGAGTTCTTCAATTACTTTATCTGTACGCGATACAACCCAAACTGGTTTACCACGCCATTCAACTCGAATTAATTGACCTGGTTGGATTTTGTCAATATTAACACTTACTGGCGCACCCGCCGCTTTAGCTTTTTCGCTTGGGCTCCAAGATTTCACGAAAGGAACTGCTACAGCAGCTGCCCCTACCCCACCAACAACACCTGTTGTTAATGTCAGAAACTTGCGACGACCAGAATTAACAGGTTCATTGCTCATTTAACCATCTCCATTGTGAGCTACTAAAAAAGCAGTTCAAAAGTTACAAAACTGGGTAATACATCCATCCGTTGAATTGGTGTTAACGAATATGTATAAAATATCGCTGAATTTTAAAGAAATCGCCCTCTATTTACAAGCCATTAACATTACTTTTGAGGGGGGGAAATACAAAAAAGCATAGCTTACTTGACCATGCTCTCATCAGAAGAGCCCTACTTCAATGAAATAGGACATTTAGAAATGTTTAAACTGCAGAATCCATAATTGATGTTGAGCCTGTTTTCGCGATTTCAGCTAAGTCTTTATCAATCCAGAATAACGCTTTTCCATCTTCACCGACTAATTCTATTTTATCTAAAATACCTTTAAATAGCTTTTCTTCTTCATGTTGTTCTGACACATACCATTGCAAGAAATTAAAAGTAGAATAATCATGAGTAGAAAAAGCAACATGCGTTAATTCATTGATTTGCTTAGTAATAAAACATTCATGCACGTAAGTTTCTTTGAAAATTTCTTTTAATGATTTAAAGTCTGAAGGTGGAGCATCGATCGTGCCTAAAATAGGCAACGCACCAGTTTCGCTGACGTAAGTAAAAAGACGATTCATATGCTCCATTTCTTCTGCAGCATGGCTACGTAACATGCTCGCAGCGCCTTCGAAACCTTTGTCTTCACACCAAGCGCTCATTTGAAGATACAAATTTGAAGAATAAAACTCTAAATTAATTTGCTCATTTAACTTTTCAACCATCGTTTCATTTAACATGATTTTTCTCCGATTATTAATATTCGTTAACCTTAAAGGGCGATTCACTAAAAAACAAGTAAAAAAAAAGCCCAGTAAAAACTGAGCTTTTTGCAATTCGTAAAACGAAATTAACGTTTAGAGAATTGTGGGCGTTTACGTGCTTTATGTAAACCGACTTTCTTACGCTCAACTTTACGAGCATCACGAGTTACGAATCCAGCAACACGTAATTCAGAACGAAGTGTCTCATCAAACTGCATTAATGCACGAGTGATACCAAGACGGATTGCACCAGATTGACCCGTTGTACCACCACCTTTAACAGTGATGTTTAGGTCGAATTTTTCAGCAGAGTCTACTAACACTAATGGTTGACGAACAACCATACATGCAGTTTCACGACCGAAGTATTCATCTAGGTTACGTTTATTGATAGTGATTTGACCACTACCTGCTTTCATAAACACACGAGCTGTAGAGCTTTTGCGACGACCTGTGCCGTAGTATTGATTTGCCATTGTTTTATATTCCTATTAGATGTCTAAAACTTGTGGTTGCTGTGCAGAATGTTGATGCTCAGAACCAGCATAAACTTTCAATTTACGGTACATTGCGCGTCCTAAAGGACCACGTGGTAACATACCATTTACAGCTTTTTCAATAACACGCTCAGGAGCACGTTCGATTAAGTCTTCAAAGCTAATTGCTTTAATGCCACCGATGAAACCTGTGTGGTGGTAGTAAATTTTACCTTTAGCTTTATTGCCAGTTACAGCAACTTTCTCAGCATTAATAACGATGATGTAATCACCAGTATCAACATGAGGAGTGTATTCTGCTTTGTGTTTACCACGTAAACGTAAAGCGATTTCAGTAGCTAAACGACCTAGTGTTTTACCGTCAGCGTCAACTACGAACCAGTCGCGTTTTACTTCAGCTGGTTTTGCAACAAAAGTTTTCATTAAGTTATACCCAAATTAATGATTTAAAAAAATATGACCACATAAATTGCAGTCAAAAATGTATTTTTCGCCTTTCCGTATCCCTTCGAATACGTCTAGCGTAAACAGATCCACCATACTATTTGGGGAGGTGGATAACGTGGGCGGCGAAATTATACAGAAAACTAAAGCAGAGATCACCTGTTTATTACAACTTTATGAACAAGTTTTTTATCAGCTGCTATAAATCGACATGATGTGCTTTACTCAAGTAGGCTTTACTCTGCATTTCCAGTAAACGTGATACGCAACGCTGAAATTCAAATGCTAAGCGATTTCCTTGATATAACTGGAGTACATCTACTTCTGCAGACATAATTAATACCACATTACGATCATAAAACTCGTCAACCATGGCAATAAAACGTCGTGCTAAATCATTATGCTGTTCACCCATTTGCGGAATGTTAGCAACTAAAACAGTACGATATAAAATAGCCAACTCTATATAGTCATGGACACTTCTAGGTCCATCACATAACTCACTGAATTCAATACTAAGTGTGTCACAACTATTTGCAATACTGGTAAGCGGGCGATTATTAATAGTGATAATTTCATTAAATGTTTTATCACCCGTTGCGAGCGTTTCAAAGATATTTTTAATTTGTAATATTGCATTGTCATCAAGCGGATAATGATAAATTTCAGCTTCAATCAAACGCCCCAAACGATAGTCTTTCCCTCCATCGAGGTTAAATATTTCACAGTGTTGATTGATCAAAGCAATAGCGGGTAAAAAACGTGCTCGCTGTAAACCATTTTTATATAAATTATCTGGATGAATATTAGACGTTGCAACTAATACCACTCCTTCTGCAAACAAAGCTTCAAACATGCCAGCTAAAATCATTGCATCGGTGATATCTTCAACAAAAAATTCATCAAAACAAATAATATCTGCTTCACTCGCAAACTGTTTAGCAATGACTTTTAAAGGATCTACTTGGCCTTGTAGAAGTGTTAATTGTTTATGCACTTGCAACATAAAGTGATGAAAATGCAAACGTTTCTTACGCTCACTTTTAATACTATGAAAAAACAAATCAACCAAATACGTTTTACCTCGCCCTACTCCACCATAAAAATAAAGTCCTTTAATGGGAGTAGTTGCAGAATTTGAGCTAAACAAGCGCTTAAATATTGATTGTTTTTTAACAACTTGATTCTGTTTTTCTAATAAATCATCATATAAACGCTGTAACAACGTGATCGCTTGTAATTGCGCATCGTCAGCGAAAAAGGTAGGTTTTAATAGATCTGCTTGATATAAAGAGAGAGGTGTCACAGTATTGTCTTAATTTGTTAGTACATTTATCTCTATTAGACCATTTAAAAAGAGTTTATACAGTGATATTTACAAAGTTAAATAATTTTTGAGGTATGTCTCGCGAAATACAAGGCAATAAAAATATTGAAATTAGGTGCCCACACAAGATAAATACTCATACGTTTATAGTGTATGATGCCTAACAGCGTTAACCAATATCAATTACAGGAGTCAAATTTGCGTTTCATTCTACGTCAACTTTTCATTTTAACTCTTATCACGCTCAGCATGTATTCAAATGCAACTTTACCAATTGCCCTCAATGGCCAAAAGTTACCCACCCTAGCGCCATTAATTAAACAAGTAAGCCCAGCTGTTGTCGACATTTCAGTCTCCAGTGCCAATGAGCCATCAAAGAATTTATTAGATTTTTTGCAACCTAATCGCCCTCAAATAATTTCAGGACAAGGATCTGGCGTTATTATTGATGCAGATAATGGTTATATCATCACCAATTACCATGTTATTGAAGGAGCCTCTCAAATTCTTATCGGCCTTGTTTCAGGACATCAATATAGTGCAAATATTATTGGGCAAGATCCTAAAAGTGATATTGCTTTACTACAAATCAAAAGCAAACAGCCTTTAACAGCAATTAAATTTGCCAATTCGGATGACTTACAAGTTGGAGATTTTACCATCGCGATTGGTAACCCATTTGGTTTAGGACAAACAGTCACATCCGGTATTGTTAGTGCACTAGGCCGAAGTGGCCTTAATTTAGAAAATTTAGAAAACTATATTCAAACAGATGCTGCGATCAACAGTGGTAATTCAGGTGGAGCATTACTCAATTTAAAAGGTGAATTAATTGGTATTAATACAGCGATATTCGGGCCTAATGGTGGAAATGTGGGTATTGCGTTTGCTATCCCATCGAATATGGTAAAAAACTTATCACAGCAACTTCTAGAGTTTGGTGAGGTACGCCGTGGCATTTTAGGTATTAAAGGTGGTGAAGTCACCGCAGAGTTGGCCAATAGTTTTGCATTAAACGTTAGCCATGGTGCATTCATTTACGAAGTCACCCCAAATTCAGCCGCAGATAAAGCGGGATTAAAAGCAGGTGATGTGGTCACAGCCATTAATGGAAAAGAGATAAGAACATTCGCTGCTTTGCGAGCCAAAATAGGCACTCATAGCGCAGGCAAAAAAATATCTTTAACGATCATTCAAAATAACCAAACAAGAAATATTGGCGTTATATTAGGTGGAGTTACAGAATCAGTATTCAACAAGCAGCAACCTTCGTCACTTGAAGGGGCAACATTAAAGGATATAGTTACCGGACAAGAAATCGCAGGTGTTGAAATAACAGAGGTCAAACAAAACTCAATTGCAGAACGCGTCGGATTGAAGAAAGAAGATATCATCATAGCCGTAAATAGGTCTACAGTTCACAATCAAACGCAATTATTCTCAGCACTCAGTGAAGCTGGAGATATGCAAGCATTAAACATATTGCGCAATAATCGTTCGATTTATATTATATTGGAGTAGAATCTAACAATAAAATGTAAAAAAGTTACATTATTATGCGTTTTACTGAGTTTTATTATTATAAATCATTTTTTATTCCATAATTTCTTGTAAAATATGCGCCATCAAACATAAATGTAAAAATTTCAATCAAACTTTAAATACAAAGCACAATTACTCTGGAGAAACGTCAGTGAAAAAAACTAAAATAGTATGTACGATAGGTCCAAAATCTGAATCTAAAGAAATGTTAGCAAAATTAGTTGAGAATGGCATGAATGTAATGCGCCTTAATTTCTCTCACGGTGACTTTGTTGAACACGGAACTCGTATTACCCGTATTCGTGAAATTTGTGCTGAAACAGGCAAAAATGTAGCGGTTCTTCTAGATACTAAAGGTCCAGAAATTCGTACTGTAAAACTAGAAAATGGTGATGATGTATTATTAACTGCAGGTCAAGAGTTTATACTTTCAACAGACCAAACAGTGATCGGTAATAATACGATTGTTGCTGTAACATACGAAGATTTAACAAAAGACCTTGCTGTTGGTAATACTGTACTACTAGATGACGGCCTAATTGAAATGACAGTAAAAAGCATTACTGACACAAATGTTATTTGTGAAGTAATGAATACTGGTGAGTTAGGCGAAAACAAAGGTGTTAATTTACCTGGCGTTAAAGTACAACTACCAGCACTATCTGCAAAAGATAAAGGCGACTTAGTTTTTGGTTGTGAACAAGAAGTTGATTTCATTGCTGCATCATTCATTCGTAAGAAAGAAGACGTATTAGAAATTCGTGAGCTATTAAAAGCAAACGGCGGAGAAAACATCCAAATCATCTCTAAAATCGAAAACCAAGAAGGCGTTGATAACTTCGACGAAATCTTAGCTGTTTCTGATGCAATCATGGTTGCTCGTGGTGACTTAGGTGTTGAAATCGCTGTTGAAGAAGTAATCTTCGCACAAAAAATGATGATCGAGAAAGCAAACAAAGCACGTAAGCCAGTAATTACTGCAACACAAATGCTTGATTCTATGATCAAAAACCCACGTCCAACTCGCGCAGAAGCAGGCGACGTTGCAAATGCAATCATTGATGGTACTGATGCAGTAATGCTTTCAGGTGAATCAGCAAAAGGTAAATACCCAGCTGAAGCAGTTAAAATCATGGCGACTATTTGTGAGCGTACGGATAAAATTATCCAATCAAAAACTGACATTAAAGAAACTGATCTTCGCATCACAGAAGCAATCTGTAGCGGTGCAGTTAAAAATGCAGAGCAACTTGGTGCTAAATTAATTATTGTTGCAACTGAAGCTGGTAAATCAGCTCGTTCAGTTCGTAAATACTTCCCTACAATGCCTATTTTAGCATTAACGAGCAATGCAAAAACTCGTCGCCAATTAGCATTAACTAAAGGCGTATCAGCTAAAGTTATTGAAGCTCAAGAGTCTATGGAAGATTTCTACAAATTAGGTATGGAATTAGCTAAAGAACAAGGTTTAGTAGTAGCTGGTGACAAAGTTGTTATGGTAACTGGAGCACTTGTTGCTTCTGGTACGACGAACACAGCTTCTGTTCACGTTATTGCTTAATATTCTTATGATTAAATTGCTAAGTTAGTAATTTAAATAAAAGATAAACCCTATAAAACATCGCTAATAGCGATGTTTTTTTTTGCATCAAGCCTCAATCCATCAAAGTAATTTTCCTCCTTAGCGTACTTTTCTATATACTTAGTTACCCTTTTTTATTTTCATTATGCATTGATAAACCAACATGAAGTTAAAAGAAACGCTAATGCGATCCATTAATTATATAATTAAACCTATTTTATGGGGATTAGCTATTGCGGTCATTTTTATCTACAGCCCTACCATTTACAAAAATTTATTCGACAAAACTTCCTATCTGCCAGCAGTAATCAGTTACTCCGAAGCACTAAAGAAATCAGCCCCTTCAGTTGTTAATATATATTCGCAACAATATATCGACTCAAGTGTTGGTACCAAACAACAATTACAACCGACAGGGTTAGGATCTGGTATTATCCTGGATGAAAAAGGTTACATATTAACCAACTATCATGTTATCTCTCAAGCAGATCAAATTTTAATAGCTTTACAAGATGGCCGCCTTTTCACAGCGAATATTATTGGAAGTGATGAAATAACCGACTTAGCTGTTTTACAAATTGATGGGAAAAATCTTCCTGTTATGGCACAGAATCCTAACTATACACCTGAAATAGGCGATCTTGTATTAGCGATAGGAAACCCTTATAACCTTGGGCAAACAATCACACAAGGGATCATCAGCGCAACAGGCCGCAATGGAATGAGTACCACAGGGCGACAAGATTTTATCCAAACAGATGCAGCAATTAATGAAGGTAATTCTGGTGGAGCATTAGTCAATAGCCGTGGAGAGTTAGTGGGTATTAACACTTCTGAGTTTTATACAGGCAAACATAATGTAACTTATGGGATCAGTTTTGCGATCCCATACCGTTTAGCCTACCACGTAATGCAAAGTTTAATTAAGGATGGACGAGTCATTCGAGGATCTTTAGGAATAGAAGCCGAAAATTTAGATCCGCTTTTGGCTCGATTATGGGGACTAGAAGCCAAAAATAGCATTATCGTTAAAAAAATATCCGAAGATGGACCTGCCGAAAAAGCGGGGATGAAAGTTAATGACATTATTCTTAAAATTGATGGCCAAGATGCGGTAAATCTCATTGTAACCATGGATAAAATTGCCAAAATAAAACCCAATACTAACACTAAAATAACCATTTTAAGACAAGGTAAAGAATTGGTGCTCGATG
>JAOFNL010000048.1 GCA_028041985.1 Psychromonas sp.
TTAGCGATAATGCACATAAAATGCACTACACGCTAAGCCTTTTTTGTTTCATTATCTCTAGCTTCAATGAATCTTATTTAATAAAGCTTAACTTAAACAAGAGCATTTCATCTACAGCACATTATCCGATTCAACTCATTCGATGACATCAGATAATGTAATTGCTGTTTGCAGTTACTGACCTTTTGCTTTCTTTAATGCATTTAATACATCATCGTTATTTAAAATAGTAGAAAGCTCAATGCCATTTGGCGCAGCAGGTCCGTAAACAATATTGAAAGGAACACCATAACGTCCAAAGGATTGTAAGTAAGCGGTCACAGAGTCTGAACGAACAGTCCAATCCCCTTTCATGGTAACAACATCACTTTCTTGTAGTGCGCTATAAACTGGATCTTGTAATAACACACCCACTTTATTGGCTTTACACGTTACACACCAATCGGCAGTCACGTCAACAAACACCACTTTGCCTTCGGCAATACTTTGTTCAATCACTTGGCTATCTAATGGCGTCCAAACTATCTCATCTTTTAGTGAGTTAGATGATGTTAAGCTCATGATAATAAAGCCGATTGCCGTAATGATCAGTAACACTGAAAAAGCGATTCCAAAAGCGCGAATACCATACTTTTTAATAATCAACACAGCAAACACTAACAAGATAACTAACGCAATAATCCCAGTATAAAGCTCACCAATAAAACTAGAGAGTAAGCTAACTAACCATAAACAAGTCACTAAAATAAGCAGTGCAAAGAAGTTTTTCACTGTGCCCATCCAGTTACCAGGTTTAGGCATTAATGAAGCGATGCTTGGAAAAGCTGCAATCAATAACCAAGGTAAAGCCATACCTAAACCTAATGCGGTAAATATAGCAAATAGCTCCCAAGGTGAGGCCCCTAATGCAAAAGCAACCGCAGTTCCTAAGAAAGGCGCACTACAAGGCGTTGCTAACAATGTGGCAAACATACCTTGTAAGTAATGACCCACATAAGAGTTACCACCGGTTGTTGCTAACCAAGTTTGCATAGAAGAAGGCAATTGAATTTCAAATATACCCAGCATGTTAGCGGCAAATACACCGGTGATCACAACCATCACGGCAATAAAGTATGGGTTTTGGAACTGAATCCCCCACCCTAGCGCTTCACCTGAAAATTTAAGCACTAATAGGAAGCTAGCGAGCATCCAGAATGACGTTAAAATACCCGCACTTGATGCTAAGAACTGCATACGAATTTGTGAACGTTGACTACTATCAACACCCAATACAGAGCTTAGTTTCATGCCTAAAACCGGTAATACACAAGGCATAATGTTAAGAATTAAGCCCCCTAACATTGCCACAAAAAAGATATATACAATTGATTCTGAACTCTGTTCAATCACTTGGTTACCAAGTGTGCTTGGCAATTCAACAGCGACGTTGTTATCAACAAGCGTGATATTAACATTAGCTTTATCTAAATTTACATCGTCAGCCCAACTCGTTGCATTAAAAATCGCTGTCAATTGTTTATCTGATACAGATATTTCTGGTTTAGAGAAAAAGACATCACCCAGCTCAGGATCAAAACTATCAATAAACAAATCTGGTGATTTCCAACCAATTTTATTCGATACCTGAACCACAACCTGTTGATTTAATTGATCCCAAGAAGTAACAAATTGAGTAATGTTTACATTATTCTTTTGTGTGTCAATCGCATTCTGATCGACTAAAATAGGAACAGAACTCATCGCTTGTGCATAAGCAAAAGCGATTTCATCATTGCTTTCTAATGTAGGCATATCAAAAGTTAAGTCGATATTATAATCCGTTAAAACACAGATACTGGTACAAGACGCAATCGTTAATATACCTTGTAAATGACTCGGCTTTGTTGGATCTTCAACAGTTATAGCGATAGGGATGTGAAGTTTACCTTTGTAACCAACAGTATCAACGCCTAAGAAAGGGTAGCGTTTAGGGGTTGGCCATGACCAATCAACCGCTTTAATATTGGTAGAATTTTCAGGCCACTTAAACTTTGGTGCAACACCACCTTCACCAGGTGAACGCCAATAAGTTTTCCAATCCCCTTCTAAATTAACATTTAATAATGCATTAACAGTTTTTTCTTCAGGATTAGACTGACCAGTTAACTGTAAATTAACTTGAACTGGTGGGTGATTAGGATTATCAATCCACCCTGTTTCTATCGATTGTGCGAAAGTATTACTGGTAAAAATAAATAATAATAAAAACGACAATAATGGGTACTTAAAAATGTACATTACAACTCCAAGAAAAATAATTTAATTTTTATATAAGCTTCGTTATTGATGAAAAGGGCAACAAGAAAGCTAGTTTTATTCGAATGACAACTTCAAGTTAACTTTTATAAAGTTTGTCTTTATTGTCCATCGCAAAAAATGGTATTTCTAACTCTTTCAACCAAGCAATGCCCTGATCTTGTTTTAACATGCTGATAGTGGCGATTGTGCCAGCGATAATAGTTTGCTCACTCCAAATACTGACAGCAGATAACCCTAATGCAGGCCAACCTGTTTTAGGATTTAAAATATGACTATATTTTTTACCGTTCACGATAAAGTTTCGTTCGTAATCACCACTGCTTGCCAAACCTCCTGATGACATTGGAATATAGGCAGAAGCTTTATTTAGGTTTTTACTTGGATTCTTATCTTTTGATTTTTTATAGTTAGGGTCACGGATCCCTATTTGCCAAGATTTCCCATCGATATCGGGACCAATGACATGAATGTCTCCACCGAGATCAATCACGCCATGCTTGATATCAAAGCGCTTTAGTAAAGTTGCAACAGCATCAGCAGCATACTCTTTTACAATACCGCCAAAATCAATCTCCATCCCTTTCTGTGGTAAGAGTATTGATTTTTGATCCCATTCAACAAGAGACCAATCAACTAAACTCAGTTGATTGTCTATCTTTTGCTGTGAAGGGATCTTAGCCGCTTTAAAGTCCCAAACTTTGCGTAAAACACCCGTTGTTATATCGAATAAACCATCGCTTATTTGATACGCCTGCTCAGCGTAAACTAATAAACTCGCCGTTTCAGCATCAATAGCAGTTTTTTGAGTCCCCGCATTTTTGTTAATTTGAGATAATAAGCTGGAATCTAAATACCGAGAGTATTTATCTTCAAGCCGCTTAACTTCATCAACAGCAGATTGATAGATACCCCGCGCTTGAATCTCATTAGCATGATAAAAACGCAGCGTACATGGTGAACCCATAGCACTAAATTGGTAACGATATAACTTTATCGGCATCAAAATTTATAATCCACTCCAACGGTGAACATACTAAAACTGACTAACGATAAACTCTCTGCTGAGTAATCAAAGAGAGAATAAGAGTTCTTACTCGTATATCGTTGATAACCAGCAGTCCAGAACCAGTGCTCTGTTTGCCAATTAACTTTTAAACCGAGCGTAATTGCACCGAAACTCGATAAGCGAGAGTCTGTTGCATAATAACCATCAGCACGCTGTTGCTCATAATAATTTTCATAAAAGAAGGCTTCTGACTGCGTATAATAACGTAATGAAGGGACCAGCTGGAACCCATATCCAATATTGAAATACTCTGCAATATCAAAGGTATGAGAATTTATTCCCCAGTCATCATTATAATAACGATAATCAAAATGGATGGCGCTATCAATGGAATCTATAAAATATCGAATTCGCCCTGAAGCTGTTGTTGCAAATCGTGTATCGGGTCTCGAATCACCACTTAATCCAGTTCCAGGAACATTGACAAGTTTATAGGGGTCGGACAAATACCCTTCACGGTTAATCGCACCAACACCTACTTGCGCAATTAATGACTTATTAACAACATGCGAAGTAGATAAATGAAGTGACCAACTCTCTTTTTCTTCATCGGTAACGCGAGTATTAGTACCATTAGAAGCCTCATAGGGTGTAGGATTAATTTTATCGAAAGATATATCACCTGCCAGCGCAATTGTCGTTAGTTTTCCCGGAAGTTCATAACTAACAGCAGTACCGAAACTGTTGGCTTCATAATCATTTTCTCGAGAAATACCAACCAATCCAGACACTGAAAAATTACTGCCAGCATAAGTTAATTGAGCGATCACATCTTTACGATTTTCTTCAATCGTCGCCCCACTCATCACTTCTACAACTTCACCATCAGCATTTTTTGTAGTAAACCAAGGTGAAGCACCCGATAAATCCTCTTCCTGATAATGAAGATTTAACTGAATATTATCCGTCAATGGCGCAACAAAACTAAATTGCATTACATCGATGTCATAGCGATCTAAAGAGCCAGTTGAAACATCAGCTGCACTCATACTGTCTTCTTGATATTTGGTGTATCGTACGCCTAACTCAACACTATCAACAATCGTGCTAGCTTGGCTTGCAATAGCAGGCAGCGCTAACGCTGCTATATTTAAAGATTTTAATAATTTTTTAGACATGACTTCCTGTTCCCTGTCATTTCGTTTTCCCTATTCGTAATTAATTACAACCACAACCACCGCCGGCTGAACCATAACCACCACGTGAAGACTCTTTACTTGCATAGGCCTGTGCATCCACTGTTGCTTGCATTGCATCAGGCTCCCAAGCCATCTCTTTTTTTGCCAAATTACCTTTTTCCCACGGCTGTACATGACTACAGGCACTAAGACTCAAAGCAAAAATGCAAAATAAGGTTATCTTTATACTATTCAACATAAACTGATCACCCTTTCTAATTTAACATTTGGTATACAAATTTTATTTTGGGTCACTTTCTAAAGAGACTTATTAATAACGTTGATAATTTCATTTCCACTTTCTTCAGTAAAACCTACATGTTTATAAACAATTTCACCTTCTGGATTAATTAAATATGAGCTTGGCATACCTGGCACTTTAAATTCACTCGCTAACTTACCTTTAGGGTCATGAAAAACCCAAAAGTCAGTTTTATTATATTTTAAGAATTTCACAGCAGCGGCTTCAGTATCATCCACAGAGATAGCGATAACTCTAACGTTTTTATCTTTAAATACATTCTGAAGTTCATTCATAAAAGGAAATGATTTTTTACATGGTATACACCAAGAAGCCCAAAAATCGACATAAAGCCACTGTCCTTTCAGCTGCCCAAAACTAGTATCTTGAGTGTCAACCAAACCAGTTAAAGGCATATCTTCAACAGTTTCTGCGTTGACAGTAAACGCAGTAGACAAAACAAAAAAAGCGATACAAATAGGTTTTAACAAATTTCTCACAATAACTCCTCAAGCTTAAAAAAGCTTATTTTTATAAATAACAAAAACACCACAAACTACTTAATTCTGGGTAGTAAAAAAACATCAATTTGTCAATTAATGAATCAATATTTCACCTGAGAATGTGATTTGGGCGGCAATTAAAACCAATCATACATATTTTTTTACGCAAGGATAGACGTTTTTTAAATTACATTCGATTTACATCGAGCACACCAGAAAATAACATTTCATTTACCTACAAAGGGGAATAGACAATGATTTTATCCCCAGTATCATTCAAGAATCATAAAAGTTGGCCGGGACTGTTCAACATTAAAACTATAAGGACATTCATGTTTCTCACTATTTCACTTCGTAATATTGGATTTTTATTATCCATCGTCCTCCTATCTGCTTGTGGTGATACGTTGGAAAAATCAACGCCCACAGATTGGGAGCCTGACTCAACAGAGCCTGAAGAAAGCACAGGTGAATTAAATGACCTAGCTAAATCTGGACAAGTTATTTATAGCTCAGATGGGTTAAATTGTGTTTCGTGCCATGGAAGTCAAGGTCAAAACTCTATATTGCCAATTGATGCAACAAGAGATAGTTACGGCACTAACAATTTGACTATGTCTGAATACATTGCAACGGAGATGATTGGAGTTCATTCTGCAGTTTGCACAGAAGAGGATTGTGCAGATAAACTTGCCGCTTACATTCTAAGTTGGGCAGATGATTCAAGCTCAGAGACGCCTGAAGAGCCACTCGAGTTAAGCGAACAAATTAAATTAGGTGAAGCCCTTTATCAAGAAATTGGGTTAAGCTGCCTTTCATGTCATGGAGAGGAAGGTAAAGGTTCTATTTATCCGATTGACTCAACGTTAAGTAGTTATAGTCATAGTAGTGAGCCTAACGTTTCATTAACACTCTCAGATTACATCACAAAATGGATGCCCGTAGGCGATGATAAACCAGAAACTTGTATTGGTGATTGTGCAGATTATATTGCTGCATATATTCAAAGTTGGGAAGTGCCAGAAGAGGTTGTCAATCTATCTCCCGTTGCTGTTGCAACCGTTGACCTTGCATTAGGTGATATCCCGCTAACAGTAACTTTCGATGGCTCAGCATCAACAGACAATGAAGATAGCACGCTAGTTTATGCATGGGACTTTGGCGATGGCACTACATCAAACGCTGTTTCACCAAGTAAAACTTTCAATAACGCAGGTAATTATAACGTTACTCTGACAGTGACTGATTCAGAAAATGCATCGACTACAGCTGAAGTGATCAATATTACTGCTACTTCACCTGAAATCGATTTACCTCCTGTCGCAAAAATCACAAAAGATGCCACTACTGGTGAAATTCCATTAACCGTTAACTTTAACGCTTCAACGTCATCTGATGATAACAATATTGACTCATATAGTTGGAACTTCGGCGATGGCAGTGCAACAGAAACAGGCCTCACAGCTAGCCATACCTACAATGAAGTCGGAGTTTATACTGCTACGCTTACCGTTACTGATGATGCGGGTCAATCTTCTGACTCCACAACACAAATAACAGTACAAGCAGTTGTTGATTTAGAACCCGTAGCTGCCTTTACCATCAATGCAACAACAGGTGAGGCACCTTTTGCGGCAAGTTTTGATGCATCTACTTCTTCTGATGATAACGGAATAACCTCATACAGTTGGAATTATGGAAATGGCGCAGCAATAAGTTATGGCCAGTCATCTTCATATACCTTCACAGAAGCTGGTATTTATACAATTACTTTAACTGTTTCCGATAGCAGTAACCAAACGGATACCGTTACAAAAACGATTACCGTCACCTCAACAGAAGAGACCACCCCTGACACTGGTGATACTGATGAACTCATCGCACTAGGACAAACTTATTACGAGCAAGCTAGCTTAAATTGTGTTTTATGTCATGGCGCAACGGGTGAAGGCGGTATCAGTAAAAGTTTAGATGCCTCTAAAGTCACTTACAATGTTACAGGCATAGATTTAACGTTATCAGATTACATCACACAATATATGCCACAAGGTGGTGTTGATAACTGTATTGGTGAATGTGCAGAGAGTATTGCCGCTTATATGAGAAGCTGGATAGCGGAAGAAGTGCCGGTTAATGTTCCACCTGTTGCAGTTGCGACAGCGGATCTAACATCAGGTGATGTACCATTCACGGTAACTTTCGATGCATCTACATCAACAGATAATGAAGATACTACACTAACGTATTCATGGAGCTTCAGTGATGGAACTTCATCAAACTCAGCTACGCCAACTAAAACGTTTAATACAGCAGGTAATTATAGCGCAACATTAACAGTGACTGATTCAGATAATGCATCGACTACTGCTAATACAATCAATATTACAGCAAGATCTCCTGAAGTTGACCTACCTCCTATCGCTATTTTCACTAAGGATGTAAGTTCAGGAGAAGTACCATTAAACGTTAATTTTGACGCAACTAACTCTTCTGATGATAATAATATTGATTCATACAGCTGGGATTTCGGCGATGGCAGCGCAACAGATTCAGGACTAACAGTCAGTCATACCTATAATGAAGTTGGTGTTTACACAGCAACGCTTACCGTCACCGATGATGCAGGCCAATCTACTGACACGACAACGCAAATAACAGTAGAAGCAATGGTTGATTTACAGCCCGTTGCAGCATTCACGATAGCGACGACAACAGGCGAAGCACCTTTCACAACAAGTTTTGATGCTTCTGAATCTTCTGATGATAATGGCATAACGTCATACAGTTGGGATTTTGGAAGCAGCGCAGCAATCGTATCTGGCGTTACTGCTTCACATACCTTCACAGAAGTAGGTGTTCATACAATCACATTAACGGTTACTGATAATAATGATCAATCCAATAGCGTGACACAAAGTATCACTGTAACTGCAACGCCAGATGAGGGTACCGACCCAGAGGATGGCTCTGGAAATGAAGAACTCGTTGGAAACGTGGCGACAGGTGAACAGTTGTATACGAGTCTTGCTTGTATTGGGTGTCATGGTGAAACCGGAACAGCTACATCATTTCTTTTTCCTGATATTGACCCAGATAAAACAATTTATACAGATCCAGATGATTTAACGGAAACTTATAACCTAGCGGATTATATCCAAAGATATATGCCAGATGGTACTACCATTGAAAATCCAATTTGTGATGCACAATGTTCTGCTGACATCGCAAGTTTTATTGCAACATGGGAGTCAAATGAAGATACAACAGATGGAGAATTTTCTTACACATGTGAAGCTGACGCCATTAGTTATGGTCGTCGTCAAATGCGCCTATTAACGTCTCGTGAGTATGAGAATACCTTACAAGACTTACTAGGTTACACGGTTGATGCTACAGATGCAGGTATTCCAACTGATACATTAGTTGAAGGCTTTGCTAATCAAACGCTAACTTCGGTTACACAAGACTACATGGATGCTTATACCTCAACAGCAGCCGCTGCAGCAAGTTACTCAGCTGCTAATGGTTTTGAAGGTGTCGCAGATTGTACAGACAGTAGCCTAAGTGAATGTGCTGAACTATTTATAGATGGTTTTGCTTTCAAAGCTTACCGCCGACCACTTACTGATGAAGAAGCAGACCGTTACCGCGCGATGTTTACGGGTTCATTAAGCGAAAGCAGTACCAGCAATGCATTGCAAATTGCGATTCAGTCTGTGATCAGTTCACCCTACTTTTTATACCGCTCTGAAATGGGCAGAAGTATTGCTGATATTGAATATAGTAATGAAAATAGAGAAGGCGATTTAGTACCAGGCTCTGACTCATACACTCTTTCTGGTTCAGATTTAAGTTCCGCATTGAATTCAACAGATGTTGATGGTTTCTCAGAGTTTGGGCTACATACCTATAAAGGATTTAACCTGAGTGGTTATACCTTCACAGGCAGTGAGATTGTTACCGTAGTGGCAAAAGGAGAGGAAGCTAACGGCAGCCTACCAACCTTATATTTAAAAGTAGGCGATTATGTTTCAAGACAACAGCTAAGCTCTACTAATGAAACCAGCTATACATTTTTACTAAGTGGCGATGATGCAGTCACTGGTTCTAATCCATATGTTCAGTTTGCAAATGTACCTAATGACGTAAACAATGAGCAAGGTGGGACATTAAGCATCCAGAGCATTTCTGTTGCCAATGCAGTTATCGCATTAGAACCAATAATTGAACTTGATGAAAGCCTAGATGAAGATGCTTATGTGTTAACTTCTTATGAGGTAGCTACCTTTATTGCTTATACTTATACAGGTTCGACACCAGATTCAACGCTTTTACAAGCAGCTAAAGATAATGAACTAAGCACACCTGCTGAAATACAAGTTCATATCGAGCGCTTGATGGCAACGGATAAAGCAAGGTTACATTTTGGTGAGTTCGCTGCTGAGTGGTTAGATGTTGATGGTGTAATATCATCATCGAAAAGCGCGACTTTATTCCCAACTTTCACTCAAGATATCCGTGAAGATATGGCACAAGAAGTGAGAGAGATATTCATGAATGTTATGTTTGATGATAATCAAGATGTAAAAAACATTTACGGAAATTTCAGCTTTATGAATAAAAGTCTTGCAGATTTCTATGGTGTATCAGGACCAACATCAGATGAATTTGTCAAAGTTGAAAATTTAGTTGGTCGAGGTGGTGTCCTAACTAGTGGTGCGTTCATGGCGAACTATGCACATGATGAAGAAACATCGCCGATTAAACGTGGTGTCGCGGTACGTGAAAACATGTTATGTCAAGAAGTGCCACCAATGCCAACGAATATCACAGCCGAACGTGAAGCAGCTCAGTTAGCACTAACAACGTATCTTGAAGAAAATGATTCGCTTATCACTAACGCTGAATACTACGGATTCATTACTAAAGATGCGCCTTGTAGTACTTGTCATGAAGCAATCATCAATCCTCACGCTTTTGGTATGGAGAACTTTGATCCCGTTGGTCTACTAAGAGAATACGGTACCAATGGAAAAATCATTGATGCGACAGGTAGTTTAGTAGGGACTGAAACACTAACCGATGGTAACGTTATTGATTTCCATGGAGCACGTGGTTTATCAGAAGAGATACAAAACTTATCTGCAGCCAAAGCCTGTTTCACACAAAAAAGCTTCCGTTTCGTCATGGCTATCGGTCACGAAGTTTATGATAGCGATTCGGACGATTCACCTGTGTTAAGTGATGATGAAAAATCAGATTACCACTGTGCAATAGAGCAAATGAGCAACAATATGTCTAGCAACAATAACAATGCAAAAGCCGCTTTTGAAGCAATTGGTTTAAGCGATATTGTTTTGTACAGAAAACAACAATAAGACGGAATATTTTGATGAAAAAAACAATGAGCAAACAAAATATGGATCGCCGAGCATTTCTTCGAACAGTTGCTGGCGCTGGCCTATCAATGAAGTTTTTAGCAGGTTCTACTTTTGCAACGGGCATGATGTTATCTCGAAGTGCTCAGGCTGCTGATACTTCTACTATCAAACGCGTTATCTGTGTATTTATACCTGGAGGCGCACCCGTTGTTGGTACTAATTTATGGCTGCCGTCTACAGATTTGATTTTGCCGCAAACAACAGCCCCACTAGAGTCTGTTAAAGATAAATGTATCTTTTTTGAAAATGCGGTTATTGCTGATAGCGGCGGCGCTGAAACGGGTGGCCACGGAAATACCAGCAAAGCATTTGGAGGACAAGGTTTTGACAATAGTTGGGATGTTGAGATGGAGCGTACACTTGGCGCAAACTCTTCTTTTTCATCTTTACTACTTGGCGTACAAAGTAATGGGCACGGTAGTGCAACTAAAAAGAATGGTACAGAAGTCTCATATCAAGATAATCCAGTCGCAGCTTTTGACCGTGTATTTGGTGGTACGACTGCTGTTGCAGGAAGTGTCGAAGTTCAAAGGCAACAAAGTGTACTTGATATGCACAAAGCAGAGCTAGATGAATTGAAAACGGTCTTAGGCACGGTAGAGCAAGACCGCTTAAACGAGCATTTAGCTTCTGTCGAAAAAATAGAATCTCGAATCATTGCAGCCGCGGAAGCAACTGTTTCTGGAGAATGCCTAGAGCCAACTTGGAATACTGGCGGTTTTGAATACGATAGTGCGAATAAAACAAGATTTGCTACTGAATCAGAATTACAAATGGATACTGCTGTTTTAGCGTTAAGTTGTGGTATGACTAATGTGGTGTCTATTATGTTAGGTAATCATCAATCAGAACATGCAATCCCAACATTAAACTTTACCGGGGATTACCATCAAAGTATTCATGGCGGTGTAGCGGGTAACTATGAAGAAACAAGAACTTACCTAACAGAGCGCTTAGCTTATTTAATTCAAAAGCTAGCGGCTGCTAAAGATGAAAATGGTAATAGCTTGTTAGATAGCACTCTGGTTATTCAGTCTACTGATATGGGCGATGGTAACGCACACAGTTCAATCCAGGCACCTGTGATGATGGCAGGTGGTGGTAGCGCATTAAATGGTGGTTCAATTGTTGATAGTGGTGCCCATACAAATGTATTTGATACTGCGACAGAGATTCTAGGTTTAACAGGCTCAGTCACTCAATTCGGTACGGGTGCCTTAACAGGCGTTATTGCTTAGCAACTATTCAGTTAGTACATACAGGCTCAAACCTGAGACTGTATGTACAAAATCACATCCTAACGACTCGACGTAGCAGTATCTAAGCCTATTTTGAATGTCCTCATTAAAATATAGCGCTAAATACTTCAATCAATAATGATGTGAAAAAACCAATGAGATCAACCCAAATTTGTAGCCAATTGTAATGTGAAGTTGCGGACTATATTGAAAACTAATTTTCTACAGTGTCATCCAAATATTTTAAGGTTTAATAAATGAATTTTTTTACAAACGTATTCAGACTATCGTTTTTGTTACTCATATTAAGCCTCACCGCTTGTGGTGAGAACCTCAGTGAAAAAACGACTAATGAAGAAACAATTAACGAAGAAGTTGATACGACTTATGATTTTATTATCTCTAATGGCATTTTAGTTGCTTCCCCACCAGATGACGTAGATGCTTCAACTTTAACCTATCAAT
>JAOFNL010000049.1 GCA_028041985.1 Psychromonas sp.
ATCAGTGTAGCGATTTACAACTAATCAATATTATACTCACTAATTTTTTGACAATAAATTAAATTCTTACTCTAAGGCAACAGTGAAAAATGGTACTTGAAAGTAGGCAATGGAAACAAAGTTATGATGAGCAGGGATTTTTTGTCATCAACCAATATTTTACTTCAACTGAAATGGCAGCGTTAAGAGAAGTTATACTCAGGTTTCATGAACGATGGAAAGAAGACAATATCACCTTTTATCAAGAAGAAGCCTTTAATTCCTCTTTAATTACAGGCTCTCAGTATTTAACAACTGAGGATCAAATTAATCTTTTTAACTTTATCAGTTCAAACAAGATGATGAATATCATCAATTCAGTCATATCAAGCATGCCTGCTTTTATGAACACACAATTATTTTTCGACCCATTCAATAAGCAACAAGCAAATTTCTGGCATCGAGATTGTCAGTATGATTATGATATTGAAGATCAGAAACGAATCATACAAGCAACACAAGTGGTTCATCTCCGTGTTCCTATATTTGATGAACCGGGTATGGAAATTGTACCTGGGTCACATAAACGTTGGGATAATGAAGAGGAATATAATATACGACAAGAAGAAAATAACCGACTGAGCCATGAACCATTGTCTACAGGCCAAAAGATTCCGCTCAATGCCGGTGATGTGTTTGTATTTTCAGCCGATATGATCCATCGAGGTTTGTATGGCTTAGATAGATTAGCGTTTGATATTCTGGTGTTCGACGCTACTGGTGATGGTGCTATTTATGCTGATTATGTGGATGATGATTGCTTGCCAGATAATATGATGCTTAAAGCCATCAACAATCCGACCCTATTTTTAAATACTATTCGTTTAAAAAATGAAGCATAAAAAAATCCCCCGTTAATTAGAGAACTAACGGGGGATTTAAATTTTTGTAACTTAATCTATATTGCTACTTCTCAGTAGCATATTAAGCTTATCTCAAAATTACTTCGCTAGTGTAGTGAAGTAATCAAAGATTTTTGGTACGTCATGTTGACCAAGACCAGCATCAACACCAGCTTGTAATGCTTTAGAAGTACCTTCAGCAATCGGAGATTCAGTACCTAGGTCAGAAACCATTTGTAAGAAGTAACCTAAATCTTTGTTAGCATTTGCAACAGAGAAACCTAATTTTTCTTCGCCGTCTACTGCGTAGAATTTAGTGAACTGCATGAATGGTGAGTTAGATGGACCCGCTGACATGATGTCAAATAATTGCTGGCCGTCAACACCTGCCGCTTTAGCAACAGCAAATGCTTGTGACATAGCTGTAACAGTCGTCATACCGATGAAGTTATTAATTAACTTAGTTGTGTGACCTGCACCTAAAGCACCTAGGTGGAATACGTTTTCACCTTGCTCTTCTAGAAGAGGCTTAACTTTATTGAATGTATCGATGTTACCAGCAGCCATGATGTTTAATAAACCATCTTTAGCGTGTGCAGGTGTACGACCTAAAGGAGCATCGATCATACCACAGCCTTTTTCAGCTAAAGCAGCACCAATTTTGATTGTAGAAGCTGGGATAGATGTACCGAAGTCAATTAAAGTTGAACCTTCTTTCATACCCGCTAACACACCGTCTTCACCGTAAACAATTTTTTCAACAACAGCAGAAGTTGTAAGACAAAATTCAACAACGTCAGAAGCAGCTGCTAATTCTTTCGCAGAAGTGAATTGTGTTGCGTTACCGCGAGCAAGCACAGCATCAACTGCATCTTGGCTAAGATCCATTACATTTACTTGGTAACCACGTTTTTGTAGGTTTTCTACCATGTTGCCGCCCATAAGGCCAAGACCGATGAAACCGATTACTGGTTTAGTCATTTCTAACTCCTGAATATATTAATGTATTTTAGTGTGGATGTTTCTGGGTATGAAGGATATACGGACGCGCCTATTTAATCAATGATTGAAGGGGTTAAGTTGTCTAGAAAATGTGGAAAATCAAAATAGATGAAATTTCGACTTCCCTAACATTATATTTTCTCATTATTTTTGCGTTTCAACCCAAGCGATCACTTCTGAAAATCGGTAATGTTCAAACATGCCAAAGCCTGATAATTGACGAGCTTTTAAACGCGTAAAAAGTGGTGTTGTTAAGCCGCAAAAAAAACGAGCCTTCATAATGACACTATTTTGTTCGCCTAATTTTTCTGAGATTGATGCACTCAACTCTGACGCATTAAATTGTTGTATTGGCGGTAATGCTTTTATAGCAGGCATGATTGCAGGATGCCCCTGACAAACAGAGCAGTGTCCACAAGCTTGTTGTAAATTTGCATCTGAAAAGTAACGCGCTAATTGTAAATTTAAGCATTCATCGCTGGCAAAAAAATCTAATAAATGATGAATTCGTTGAATCTCACTGCTTTCTTTTTCTGAAAATCGCTGAGCCAGTTCATCACATAAAGTTGAACCTATCTTTTCTTTATAGACTCTATAGACTTGCGTCATCTGTTTTGTTTGCAGTTCGATTAAACCTTGCTGAGCTAAATAATCAATCGCAGTTAATACTCTACCTCGATCACATTGATAAACCCGCTGCATTTTTTCAAAGTTCAATGAATACCATGTTCGTGCTTTATCGGAAGTTGCGAGAATAGTTTGTACAAATTGAGCTCGCTCTCCGTGAAATTTGGCTACTAGCTCATTTTCAGGTATTAATAATTTGTACTTGTAATCTGCGTAATAGCTATAGGCAGGTTCGATGACTTTTTCTAATTCTAAGTACACTAATAATGTTTTTAAAGCGAGTAAACGAATATTAGATTGGCTTGATAAGCTATTCATCAAAACTTCCCAGTCTCCCTGTGTATGACTAATTTCATTAACAATAAAGTTAATCGCGGACTTTTCAGGAGTGTCGGCATACACAAAATTTTCTAATACATTTAAATTATTTTTATTTGCCAGAACTAAACATTCTGAAGTCACCCCATCTCGACCTGCCCGACCAATCTCCTGAGCGTAATTTTCAACAGATTTCGGTAAATCAAAATGCACAACAAAACGAATATCACTTTTATCAATGCCCATTCCGAATGCAATAGTGGCAACAATTAAAGGCAATTCACCATTCATAAATTGTTGTTGAATGCTTTGTCGCTGTTCGTTACCCAATCCTGCGTGATAAGCGATTGCTCTGATACCTTGCCGATTTAATGCTTCAGCAACTTGTTCCGCAGTTTTTTGCAAAGTAACGTAAATAATACCTGCTTCTTCTTTGCGCGATAATAACCACGGATACAATGTTGGCAGTTTTTCTTCATCAGTAACACCTACAACCGATAAATTTAAGTTACTTCTATAAGAACCTGTTAAAGTAATATGATTAAGAGCGATACGAAACTTAGTCGCCATATCTTGTATTACTTTTTCAGTTGCCGTAGCAGTTAACAAAAGCACTTGTTCAATTGCAAACTCTTCACGGTAACTAGCAAGCTTTAAGTAATCAGGCCTAAAATTGTGTCCCCATTCACTGATACAATGCGCTTCATCAACCACCATTAAAGAAATGGGAACTTTCTTCAAAAACGCCCTAAATCTTTCACTATTTAAGCGCTCCACAGAAATAAATAGAATCTTAATTTCACCATCAGAAACTCGTTTATAGACTTGCGCGGATTCAGCCGGACTTTGCATAGATTGAATACTAGCAGCCGCTATACCTTTACTGTGTAAAAAGTCTAACTGATCTTGAATTAAAGCTAACAGTGGGGAAACAACTAAGGTCAAATTTGGGAGATGTAATGCAGGCAGTTGATAACAAAGCGACTTACCAGAGCCAGTAGGAAAAATGGCAGCAGCACTCTGACCATTTAACAGCGTACTTATGACAGACTCTTGTCCCGGTCTAAATTGATTAAATCCAAAGTATTGCTGTAATGTGGTGAGCATAATAGTGCCTTTATATTAGTAATAAAAAAGCCTATAGCCACTTTACGGTACCTATAGGCTAAAGGAATTGATTGATTGCGAAATTTATCTATCTTTCAATAAACGGCGCAATACTTTACCTACATTATTTTTAGGTAATTCAGTCACGATTTCTACTTTTTTAGGACGTTTATAAGGTGTTAAATACTTAGAACAATGTGTTTTTATATCTGACACTGTGACTTTAAAATCACTTAACACAACAAATAATTTCACTGCTTCGCCAGTAAAACCATCCTCAATACCCACCACGGCAGCTTCAAGCACGCCATCCAATTGAGTCACTACATCTTCAATTTCATTTGGGTAAACATTAAAACCAGAGACTAAAATCATATCTTTTTTACGGTCCACTAAATACAATAAACCTTTCTCATCAAATAAACCGATATCGCCACTTTTAAACCAACCATCATCAAAAACCAGTGCGGTCTCTTCTTCATTCTGCCAATAACATGGCATCACTTGAGGTCCCTTAATTTCAATTTCACCAGGAAGATTGAAATCATTAACGATTTCATTATTGTCATCAATTAAACGCAAATCAGTTCCCGGCATTGGTAAGCCAATAGAACCATCATGTTCAGTCACATTATAGGAATTGGTACTAACCATAGGCGCGCACTCAGTAAGTCCATATCCTTCAATGACAGTACAGCCAGTAAACTGCTTCCATTGGGATGCAACTTTAGTTTGCGTTGCCATACCGCCGGCGATAGTAATTTTTAAACTTGAAAAGTCAACGCCACCTATTTTAGGGTGATGTAATAATGCATTAAATAATGTGTTCAGTGCAGTGAAATAGGTAAACTTATATTTACTCATGGTTTTGATAAAAGTATTCAAATCACGCGGGTTAGTAATTAATAAATTACTCGCTCCTTTTTTAATAAAAAATAAACAGTTTACTGTTAAGGCAAAAGCATGATAAAGCGGTAAAGCAGTCACTATCATCTCTGATTGCTGCTCAATTTTAAAGCCAAATACTGCGTCAGCTTGCGCTAAGCTAGCGGCCATGTTGCGATGCGTCATCACAGCCCCTTTTGAAACACCAGTCGTGCCTCCTGTATATTGAATAAATGCAATATCGTCTAATGTGATCACCGGTCTAATATATCTAGCTTTAGCACCTTGTTTTAAAGCTAAGCGGTAACTTTTAGCTCCAGGCAACTTAAATTTAGGTACCATTCTTTTTACATAGGCAACCATAAAATTCACTATCTTACGCTTAACTAATGGCAGTGCATCTCCGACCTTGGTCAATACTACACGCTTAACTTGTGTGTCTTTAACAATGTTTTCTAATGTTTGTGCAAAATTAGATACGATAAAAATAGCTTTAGAGCCAGAATCATTAAGCTGATGTTTTAATTCTGAAGCGGTGTATAAAGGGTTAACATTTACAACTGTCATGCCAGCTCTTAAAATACCTAATAAGATGATCGGGTACTGTAAAAGGTTCGGCATCATAATAGCAACACGATCCCCTTTAACCAACTCAGGACTTTGCTGCAGATAAACAGCAATTTGTCGAGATTGTAGTTCTAGCTCTTGATAACTCAGCGTTTCATCCATGTTAATAAAAGCGGTATGTTGAGGATACTGCTGAAAAGTTTGTTCAACCATTTCGACCAAATCAATGAATTTACTTTCATCAATTTCAGTGTTTACCTCTTCAGGGTATTTATCTAACCATGGTCTAAACATATTAAATCCTTAGCATAGTGTCTAACTCAATTAATTATTGGCATAAAAAAACCGACTATGAAGTCGGTTTTTTAAATAAACTTCAATTACTTATAGATTAGCGTAATCTAACGTAATATGCCCAGCTTCAATTAAAAATGCATCGATAGGTTCAAAATCATCAGGAATATCATCCAATGACTTAACTTCTTTCAAACCTGCACGTTTAAGGCGTTCATTGGTACGAACTAAACCATCCGCTTCATTTTTTTCACGTTCACTAACACGTGTTTTCTCCACAAGTGTAATGCTTGTTTTCTCTTTATCCAGAAGATACTCTTTAATATCAGCAGCTAAATAAGCGAATTCAACTTCATTTTTAATACGCTCTTGATGCGCTAACGTTAGTTTTTTAATCTGAGAGTCAAGGTCATTCAGCTTTTCATATTCAGCTGATTTAATATTATCCCAAGGTAAGGCATTTTTCTCTAAGCTTTCTCCATTGTCTTCTGGTGCAATACCACTAGGAAACTTAATATCAGGGATCACACCTTTATGCTGAGTACTACCACCATTAATGCGATAGAACTTAGCAATGGTATATTGTACTGATCCTACTGCATCTTGGTTTTGATCATAATAACGCGCAATACGTCGATGTTGCTGCACCGTCCCTTTACCAAAACTTTGCTCACCAATAATAATTGCTCGGCCATGATCTTGTAATGCAGCGGCAAAAATTTCCGAAGCCGAAGCGCTATTACGATTGATCAATACCGTTAAAGGTCCATCATATGCTATCGCTTCATCATCATCAGATTGAACTGTGATTTGCTGACGGCTATCGCGAACTTGTACTACAGGTCCAGTTTTTATGAATAAACCTGTTAATAGTGTTGCTTCACTTAATGCACCACCACCATTATTGCGTAAATCAATAATAATGCCCTTAACATCTTTTTTCTCTAAGATCGCCAATTCACGTTCAACATCTTCACTTAATTTAATGTAAAAGCTTGGAATAGTAATTACACCAATATTTTTACCGTCAATCACTTCAACCGACGCCTTTGCTTCTCTGTCTTCTAGATGAATCTCTTCACGTACAATTTCAATGACACGATTTTTATCACCCGCTTTACCTGATAATATTTGTAGTTGTACCGTAGTGCCTTTAGGGCCTTTAATCAGTTCCACGATATCATCTAAACGCCAACCAATGACATCCACTATTTTTTCATCATCTTGGCCAACACCAATAATTTTATCATCTTTGAATAATTGCTTCGATTTATCAGCAGGTCCGCCAGGTACTAAACTACGTACAACTGTATAATCATCTTCTAGCTGTAAAACGGCTCCAATTCCTTCAAGTGAAAGGTTCATTTCCATTTTAAAACGTTCAGCATTACGAGGGGATAGATAACTAGTATGAGGTTCAATAGTATGCGCATAAGCATTCATAAAGGCTTGAAAAACATCTTCACTTTCTGTTTGAGTTAAATGTTTAAGTGCATAGTTATATCTTTTGGTTAATAGAGTCTGAATTTCAGGCCACTTTTTACCAGACAATTTCAATGTCAATGCATCTGATTTAACGCGAGTTTGCCAAATAGCGTTTAACTCTTGTTCATCTTTTGCCCACTGAGCGTCACTACGATCATACTGATATTGCTGATCAGTTGTAAATTCAATTTCTTTATCTAATAAAGAAAGTGCATAAGTGAAACGTTCATACCGACGTAACAAATTAAGTTGGTACATTTCATAAGCAGGAGAAAGCTTTCCAAATTTCAGATTATCATCAAAACTAAATTGATAAGCTGCCATTTTGTCAATATCACTTTGCATGAAGACTTGTTTATTGAAGTCTAATTGCTCAACGTATCTTTCAAAAATCTGTTGTGACAACTGATCATCTAAAGGCATATATTTGTAATGAGAGCGACTAAATAGGTCACTGACTCTTTTCGCCACTTTTGCATGTTGAGGTTCTTGTTGCAACTGCGGAATATCTTTTAATTCAACACTACTTGCAGTGGCAAATGAAGCACCAACAAATAAAATTTGGGATAAAATTAATGCATGACGAAAGAGTTTTTTCATTAAAATACCTTTTATACGATTAAATGCTTAGCTTGCACTTTGACAACCATACCTGAATCTAGTTGTACTTGAACTTCTTCTTTTAAAATTTCAACTACCGTTGCTGATACTGGTGTTTTACCTAAAAGAACTTTGACTGCTTGAGAAACTTTAAGTTCACTATGGTTAGCTTCTTTGTATTGACTTAAATCGACTTCAGGCTGTAGAGGCGTTTTCTTAACAACTGTTTTTTTACGATTTGGTACTGCCACTTTTTTAGGTGCGCGGACAGGCGCTTTGCTTGCCTCTGTTTTCTTTTTGTTGGCAAACGCTTTTTCTTTACTTTCTTTTAGCGTTAATTGAGCATGTTCAGCATGCTCTTGAGAAACTTCATCACCCTCAACACCATCAAGATCAACACGTTTGACGCCTGCTTTAACACTATGAAGGTAGCGCCAACTCATTGTGTATTGACGTAATGCACCACGAAGTTGTGTTTTGCTAACACGAGTCTCATTTTCTAAACGCGTAGCTAGTTCTTGAAACACACCAATTTTTAATGGTTTTGCAGGTTCTGCCCCAGCGATAAAACAAGCAGGAAACTGCTCTGTTAAAAAGGCAATGATTTGTTTGTTATTTGTAAACTTTTCTGTGTTTTCCATGTAAAACCTAATATTTAAAAACGATGTTGAAAAATATTCAGAGTAGATCTCTGATTATCAATAAGAAAATTATTCAGTAGTATAGTGGCGTGGTTATTAAATGTGAACCGAATTATCCGCATTGCCCGTTATTCCTAGTAATTTGTTGATATTTATTATGAATGCAAGACTTTTGTCTATATCCCCTACACCTTTTTTATAAAAACAAGTAGAATCTAACCTCACATTTTTCGTTAAAATGTCCTCATTTATTATTTAAGAGAAGCCTATGAAACCAGAATTATTATCGCCAGCAGGCACTTTAAAGAACATGCGTTACGCTTTTGCATACGGAGCCGATGCAGTTTATGCAGGACAACCTCGTTATTCTTTACGAGTTCGCAATAATGAATTCAATCTGGAAAAATTAAAAATTGGAATTGATGAGGCACATTCTCAAGGCAAAAAATTATATGTGGTATGCAACATTCAACCCCATAACTCTAAATTAAAAACATTTATCAGAGATATGAAACCTGTTGTTGATTTAAAACCTGATGCATTAATTATGTCAGATCCTGGTTTAATCATGATGGTACGCGATGTATTCCCTGACATGCCAATTCATTTAAGCGTACAAGCCAATGCAGTGAACTGGGCAACGGTAAAATTTTGGTATCAGCAAGGTATTGAACGCGTCATTCTATCACGTGAGCTTTCATTAGATGAAATTGAAGATATTCGCTTTCATTGCCCAGAAATTGAAATTGAAGTATTTGTACACGGTGCTTTATGCATGGCTTATTCTGGTCGTTGCTTGTTATCAGGTTATATTAATAAGCGAGACCCTAACCAAGGTACTTGCACTAATTCGTGCCGTTGGAAGTATGATGCTCATGAAGCGACAGAAAATGAGACTGGCGATGTGGTTGCAATTCAACAACCTGAACCGACTTTAGGCTCAGGTAGCACAACAGACCAAATTTTCTTATTACAAGAAGAAGGTAGACCAAACGAATATATGCCCGCTTTTGAAGATGAGCATGGCACTTATATTATGAATTCAAAAGATCTACGTGCAATTCAACATGTAGAACGCTTGTTGAAAATGGGTGTGCATTCATTAAAAATTGAAGGACGTACCAAAAGTTTCTATTACTGTGCACGAACAGCGCAGGTTTATCGTAAAGCGATGGATGATGCAATTGCTGGCCGCCCTTTTGATCCTTCATTAATGGGCTCACTAGAGAATTTGGCACACAGAGGATATACAGAAGGATTTTTAAGTCGTCATACGCATGATCAGTATCAGAACTATGATTACGGTTATTCAATCAGCGAAACACAACAATTTGTCGGAGAAATCACAGGCCGTAATCAGCAAGGTTTAGCTGAAGTAATTGTTAAAAACAAATTTTTGGTCGGTGATAAATTAGAGTTAATGACACCACTTGGAAATATTAACTTCAAACTTGAAGAGCTGCAGAATCGCAAAGGTGAACTAGTTGATGTAGCACCAGGATCAGGTCATGTATTATATATTCCAGTGCCTAAAGAGATCGATCTCAATCATGGGTTATTGATGAGAAATTTAACTCAGGGTTCAGATACCCGTAATCCGCACGCTAAATAATATGGCGCTATTAATTGAAGACAATTGCATAAATTGCGATATGTGCGATCCAGAATGCCCCAATGAAGCGATCAGTTTCGGGGCTGAGATCTATGAAATAAATCCAGACTTATGTACTGAGTGTGTGGGTTTTTATGAAAAAGCAACCTGTGTGGCAGTATGCCCTATTCATTGCATCATCGTAGACCCAGATCATCAAGAAACGCAAGAACAACTAATTGATAAATTTGCTAACTTATATGTAGATTAGCCGTGTTATTAACAGCAAAATTTACGCAAGGAAGTATCTCAGAGCATATTGTAAAAATGGCACTGACTAATGCTATAGGGCTTAGTGTATTTTTTGTTGTTGATCTATTCGATATATATTTTATTAGTTTATTAAATCAACCACACCTCGTCTCGGCGATCGGTTATGCATTAGCAATACTCTTTTTTTGCTCATCATTTAGTATCGCTATGATGATTGCCAACTCAGCAGTTGTCGCAAAATCATTAGGAGAAAAGCAAAATCAAGATGCAAAAAAAATAGCCAGCACGTGTATTTTAATCACTCTTACTTCAAGTTTAATCATAACCTTCACTATTTTTCTTAATACATCTGAAATATTAACTTTAATAGGCGCGATAGGAGAAGAACGCACAGCCGCACTTCAATATTTAAATATTATTATATTTTCATTTCCCATCGTAGCTGTTGCGATGCAAATGACAGCTACATTACGCGCATTAGGTAAAGCAAAACTAGCTATGTTTTGCATGTTGATGGGGGGAATAACAAACTTAATATTTACTCCATTATTTATTTTTTATCTACCACTTAGCATTGAAGGAGTGGCTTGGGCTTCGTTCATTTCAAGAGTTGTCACATTAGTATTTGGAAGTTATTACCTACTGGTTAAATGCCAATTTAAAAGTCGAATTTCATTCTCTGATTTTAAAATCAATACACTGAAAATACTTCATATTGCTGCTCCTGCTTCATTAACTCAGGTGGTAACACCAATTAGCCATCTCTATATCACATACGAAATGGCTAAATTTGGTAGTGATTTTGTTGCTGGTTGGACAGTGATAAGCAGAATTATTCCCGTGGCTTTTATCATGTTATTTGCCATGCCAGGATCTATCGGGCCTATTATTAGCCAAAATTTAGGGGCTAATAATGTGATAAGGGTTAAAGCAACATTAAACCATTCACTTAATTTAATTATAAAGTATGTATTCGTTTTAGCCTTGACATTATCATTATTACAAGACCACTTAATCAGTTTGTTTAATACGCATGCTAATGCCACTATTTTACTGCGTTTTTTTTGCCAATACGTATCGATTAGTTTTATTTTTGTAGCAGTGAATCTAGTTGCGATGTCATTTCTCAATAATATAGGCCGCCCTAAAATGGCTTCAATGCTTAATGTAGGAAAATTACTACTTGGCACCATCCCTTTAGTCAGTGTTTGTGCATATTATTATGGAGCACCAGGCATCCTCGTTGGGCAGGCACTTAGCAGTATAATATTTGCAATAATTTCAATGGCTATTTGTTATCAAACCTTAGCAAAACTAAATAAATAATGGTAAAAGAAAGACATAGGTAACATTAACTTTAGTGAAAATATTGCGCTAGCGTATCCTTCTGATATTTAATGTTTTATTTGAGCTTATCAAATGTTAAAATAATAAAATTATTTCTAATGGATATAGAATAGCGCTATGCATTTAATTACTTTGCGGTTTATCTTTTTATTGCTATCAATATTCAGTCTTAGCGCTTGTTATCAAAACAAAGCATTAACACAAAATACGCTCACCTATTGTACTGAGAATGCACCTACTTTATTTAATCCTCAAATAAGCAATGACATCGCAAGTTTAGATGCAACGACACATCAAATTTTCAGTCGTTTAGTTAAGTTAGATCCTAACACTAATAAATTTATTCCAGATTTGGCTGAAAGTTGGGATCACAGCGATGATAAACTACGATACCGTTTTACTTTACGTAAAAATATTAACTTCCACCATACTGATTATTTTCAACCAACGCGTACATTCAGCGCTGATGATGTACTTTTCAGCTTTAATCGTATGTTAAACAGACAAAACCCTTACCACACTGTCAATAACCAAACCGAGAACTATGCTTATAACCACCCTTTTACCAATTTGCTATCTGAAATAAATAAAATTGATGACTACACAGTTGAATTTGTATTGTTAAAACCTGATGTCACTTTATTAGCTAATTTAGCTGCCCATTATGCCGTCATTCATTCACAAGAATATGCGAATCAATTATTACTATTAGGTCACCCTGAAAATATAGATCTTCAACCAATTGGAACAGGTCCTTTTAAATTTAGAAGTATG
>JAOFNL010000005.1 GCA_028041985.1 Psychromonas sp.
GAATTGTTTTTTCTGCGCAAAATTTAGATCACATATTTATTACAATTGGTATCACTATTGATTTTAAGGTTATTAACCAATGTTTTTTGAATGTGATTGCTTAGTGGCCACCGGCTGATTGTTTGAGATCGCTCTTCTAAATTCAAAAGTAGATTTTATCGGGGTCATTGGTGTACATTGTTTTTTGGCAACGATGAAATAAACACTACAGAAAAATGATAAGTAACGCTGACCAATACTTTCTATTAATGAAGTAATAGGCCCTTCTGGTTGTGCTGAAATATAGTCAAAATGTTGTTTTTGTGTGATTTCAAAACCTAGTAAATGCAACCAGTCAACCACCCTATTTGGCGAAAAAAGGCGAGCGGTTTGGGTACTTTGTGGCTTTAATAAAGAACGAAATCCAAAAAAACTGTAGGGATTGTAGCCACTAATAATAAGTGTGCCATCGAGAGTTAATACTCGGTCAATTTCACGTAACAATTGGTGTGGATCACTAGAAAAATCTAATTCATGGACCAAAATACAGCAATCTATTGTAGAGTCTTGAAATGGTAAATGGTGCAAATCACTTTGCAATCCAATCTCTTTACCTTCCTCGGCGCAGTTTATTTGATGTTTGATTGGACATCTATTCGTTTGTAATTGTGTACTTAGTTGTCCTAATTTTAATAAATGGTAACCAAAACAACGCGATATTGCGCTGTTAACAAGTTTTTGTGTTTGTTCTTGTAAATGCTGTCCGTTACTTAATTGTGACCAATCTGTAATTGGGGTTAAGATACGTGATGTTTTTGCTATTTCCATGTGCCTCCACCCCTAAGTTTTAAAAGTTGAGAAAAATTATGTTCAATGTTTTAACTATTCCAGCATTTGATGATAACTATATTTGGCTTATTAAAGATAGTCAAAGCCAACGATGTATTGTTGTTGATCCTGGTGATGCAACACCTGTTCTTGAAATAATAAATTCGAAGCAGTTAGTCATAGAAGCCATCCTACTGACACACCACCACAATGACCATATTGGCGGCGTGGATGAACTGTTATCGCACCACCCTGATATCAAAGTATTTTGTAAAAAAGCACTTTTCAAAGATGCTGTTTTAGTTGATGAAGGTGACGAATTGCATTTATTCGATGACAGACTTACGTTGAATGTTTGGCAAGTGGCTGGTCATACTTTAGATCACATTGTCTATTTTAACGATCAAATGCTATTTTGCGGTGATACTTTATTCTCTGCTGGTTGTGGTAGAGTGTTTGAAGGAACACATCAACAAATGTTTGATGCTTTATCACGTCTAGCAAGTTTGCCCTCTGAAACTAAAGTTTATTGTGCTCATGAATATACACAGAATAATCTAATTTTTGCGTTACATGTTGATCCCAATAACCAAGCATTACTCGCTTACATTAAGCAGGTCAGTAAACTTAGGCAACAAGGTCTACCCACCATACCTACGACTATTCAATGTGAAAAAGAGATTAACCCTTTCTTAAGGACTTTTGATTCGGCACTAACAAATCAGTTGCAAAATTTACTTGCTAAACCGATCACTCGTGGTCTGCAATGTTTTGAAGCACTTCGGATTTATAAGGATAATTTTTGATTGCTAGATTAAAAAAACATAGAATGTGCGACTTACAATTTTTTAATGGTTCTCCTATGAAGCTGTTTTTCTCTTTATTCTTTATGTTGACGCTAGTGGCTTGTCAAAGTACGCCTGCACCTGAGCAAGTCATTATTTCCGAAACAAATGTTATTAATCAAGAGATTGAGCAATTTCCTGCTGTTGAAGAAGAAGGGCTAAGTAATCTTGTCGAAGTGGAAATTAATGAACAAGCCCTTACTATTGTTGAAGAAGATTATGACAATTTGTGGCTTAAATTAGCTGAAGGCTTTGAGTTTGAGGTACCTGAAAATTCACGTATTGCTGCACAACGCGATTATTATTTGAGTCATCCTACTTATTTAACAAAGGTTTCGAAGCGTGCTGAACCATTTTTATGGTTGATTGTTGAACAAATCCAAGAAAATAAATTACCACTTGAATTAGCCTTACTGCCTGTTGTTGAGAGTACATTTGACCCCTTCGCTTATTCTCCTGCTGGTGCATCGGGTTTATGGCAATTTATGCCAGCTACAGGGGTGCGCTTTGGTTTGAATCAAAACTGGTGGTATGACGGGCGCCGTGATGTTTATGCATCAACAAAGTCGGCTCTGGAATATATGCAAGTGTTACACCGTTATTTAGGCGAAGATTGGTTATATGCTTTTGCGGCTTATAATTCTGGGGAAGGGCGAGTAAAGCGTGCGATCCTAAAAAATAAAAAATATAAGCAGCCTGTTGATTATTGGAGTTTAGGTTTACCTCAGGAAACGGCTGACTATGTACCTAAGCTGTTAGCTTTAGTTGATATTCTGCGTAATCATGAAGAATATGGCGTGGAGTTACCTTATATTCCTAACCAACAAGTTTTAACCAATGTTGACACGGGCTCTCAAATAGATATTGCCTATGCTGCGGAATTAGCAGGCTTAACGATTGCTGAAATACAATTATTAAATCCCGCTTTTAATCACTGGGCGACTTCGCCTGATGGTCCTTATAATTTATTATTACCTAGTGTCGTTGCAGACCAATTTTCTGAAAAGCTAGTTAAAATCGATAGTAGTAAGCGCATTCGTTGGGACCGATACATCGTTCAGTCTGGGGACAGTTTGAGTGTGATTGCGAAAAAAATGCAAACTACGACCAATGTATTAAAACAAATAAATGATTTAGATAGCTCTTTGATAAAAATCGGTCAGCCGCTTTTGATTCCGGTTGCGAGTCAATCACAACAGCAGTATTTATATAGCCAAGCACAACGGTTTGAACGTAAAGAATCTAAATATGCACAAGATAAGAGAAAGGTTATTTATAAAGTAGTTGAAGGGGATACGCTTTGGGATATTAGCCGTGCTTACAAAGTCACCTCTAAACAAATTGCTAAATGGAATGGTTTGCAAACTAAAAGTACTTTACGTTTAGGTCAAGAGCTTACCATCTGGAAAGAAACGACTGTTGATAAATCAGATGCTGTAACTCGACGCGTTACTTATCATGTTCGCTCAGGCGATTCACTTGGTGGTATTGCGCATAAATTCAATGTGAAAACAGCTGATTTAGTACGTTGGAATGATTTAGAAAATGTTAAATATATTAAACCTGGGCAAAAAATAAAAGTGTATGTAGATATTAGAAAATCCAGAACTTAGCCTAATTAAAACAGTCTTTTATTCGAATGGCAGGAGCTTTATATCCTGCTGTTTACTTCTACTTTATTGTCATTAAAATTTCATACCATCGCCATAATATACATGTTCATTAATCATATGGATGTGTCACTCATGAAACTCAAAAGAAAAATTACTTCTTTTTATATCGCTATTTTTTGCTCTTTTACTTCTCATGCTAGTGCAGATGAGATGTATATAAAACAAATAGATAAAATGACTGGTTCAGCAATACCCTTTACCGTCATCAGCAACGATCTTAAAAATAATGCAATAGAGAAGGGAATGATAGAAATTCGGAATGGTGGTTACGGTTCGGATATGACGGCTCACCCGACCAATAAAAATCAATTCTATGCATTAACCGATAGAGGTCCTAATGCTGTTTATAAAAATGAACAATATGGGGCAGGGAAAATATTCCCAATTGCAGACTATACGCCGCGTATTGGTCTATTTGAAGTGCAAAAATATGGGCAAATAGTATTAATTAAAAATATTTTATTAAAGCGCCCTGATGGAACATTAATCACGGGATTACCAAATAGTTCTGCATTAGGAGGGACGGGGGAAACACCCTATTCAGCAACGGGTGATCCAATTGTTGAAGATCCAACAAAACCATTCGATGCAAAAAGTAACAAAATCAAACTAGATGACTTTGGTTTAGATGGTGAAGGGCTAGCAGCTCTTGATGATGGTACGTTTTGGGTGAGCGATGAATATGGACCTCATCTTGTACATTTTGACAAAAATGGTATTGAGATTGGCCGTATTAATCCCTTTGTTAATGATGGCAGAAATCAACTTAACCTACCTGCTGAATTTGCGAATCGCAGAGCAAATCGAGGCATGGAAGGCCTTGCTATTACACCTGATCAAACAACTTTAGTTGGTACTATGCAATCAACAATGTTGAACCCCAATAAAACAGTTAAAGATCTTAATTTGGTCCGTATTGTCAGCGTGAATTTAAAAACTAAAGAAGTCCAACAGTTCCTTTATAAACAGGAGAAAAATCAAAATGCTAATTCAGGAATAGCAGCACTTTCAGATAATCAGTTTCTGGTGATTGAACGAGATGGTAGTTTTTTACGTGATAAAAAGGATGCGATGAAACATATATATCGTATTGATCTTGATTCTGGGACTGACTTAGAAAGTATTGAAAATAATGGAGTGTTAACTCAAGATCCTAAACTGGGTTTATTGATAAACGGTCAAACACTGGAGCAAGCCGTTCTAGATCATGGTTGGGATGTTCTGAAAAAAAATAACATCAATGTGGTGAATAAGTCTCTAGTGGTAGACCTTGTGAAAGAGCTTAAATATCCGCATGATAAACTCGAAGGTATGTGGATCATTAATTCAAATACATTAGCTGTCATTAATGACGATGATTTTTCAATGTGGTCAAAAGCAGGAAAATTAGAGCAGAAGTATTTAGACAATAATAAGATTGTGATAGATAACAGCACGCTGTATGTGATTGATGACGTAGCACTTAAAAAATGACTATTAGGTTAATACAATAATCCTTATTTCCACATCAAAACTTATTTAAAAACACCATTAAAGTGAGTCATATTAATGGTGTTTTTGTTTATTTATTGACTAAATCTGCATTTATATAAGGTCTATGTCTTAATCGCATGATCTATTATTTTGCTATGATATGATGCTTTTATTATTAATAGTGAATGAGAGTAAAATGACAACGCAAAAAAATGAAAATATCCATATTCAGTCAGAAACTGTTTTAATTACACCTGCAGAGCTTAAAGCCGCTTTACCGGCTTCTGACAGCGTTTATCAATTTATTCATGAATCTCGCCAAATTGTTTCAAATATTGTGCATAAAAAAGATCCTCGATTTTTAGTTATCTGTGGTCCTTGTTCAATTCATGATATTGAAGCTGCCAAAGAATATGCAACACGTTTAAAAGAGTTACATGAGCAATATAAAGATACGTTATTTATCGTAATGCGAGTGTACTTCGAAAAACCACGTACAACGGTTGGCTGGAAAGGGTTAATTAATGACCCTCATATGGATGACTCATTTGATATTGAAACGGGACTTAAAAAAGCGCGTGAATTATTATTATGGATTTCAGAGCTAGGTTTACCCATTGCGACGGAAGCGTTAGACCCTATTAGCCCACAATATATAGGCGATCTTTTTAGTTGGGCTGCAATAGGAGCGCGTACGACAGAATCTCAAACTCACCGTGAAATGGCGAGTGGTTTATCAATGCCAGTTGGCTTTAAAAATGGCACGGATGGTAGCCTTTCAACCGCAGTTAATGCAATGAAATCGGCTTCTTCTCCACATCGTTTCATGGGGATTAATCAATTAGGTCAAAGTGCATTATTACAAACTGAAGGTAACCAAGATGGTCACGTTATCTTGCGTGGTGGAGGCGGTAAGCCAAATTATGATTCATTGAATGTCGCATTAGCAGAGCAATCACTAACAAAAGCGAATATGGAGAATATTTTAATCGTGGATTGTAGCCATGAGAACTCTAGTAAAAATCATGAATTACAGCCATTAGTCGCTAAAGATGTTTTCCATCAAGTGATTGAAGGTAATAAATCGATTATCGGCATTATGTTAGAAAGTAATATTAATGCGGGTAATCAACCCGCATCATTACCCGCTGATCAATTAGAATACGGCGTATCAGTAACGGATGCATGTATTGATTGGCAAACTACAAGTGAATTATTAGCAGAAGCGACAGTATTATTAAAAGATACTATCAAGAAGAGATAAGAAAAATTATGCCGTTAAGTAAATTAAGAGATCAAATCGATGCCGTTGATAAGCAAATTATTGACTTATTAGCAGAGCGTTTGCGTTTAGTAGGTGAAGTGGGTGAAGTAAAAAGTAAACATGGTTTGCCTATTTATGTACCTGAACGTGAAGCTTCAATGTTAGCTTCACGTCGAGAAGAAGCTGAGAAAAAAGGTGTTCCTGCAAATCTGATCGAAGATATTTTACGCCGTACTATGCGTGAATCTTATGCAAGCGAAAATGATACGGGGTTCAAAACTGTTAACCCAGATATGAAACGTATTGTGATAATTGGTGGGAATGGTTTATTAGGTCAGCGCTTTGTTGAAATGTTTAAGTTATCGGGTTACGACGTTGATGTCTTAGGTCGTGCAAACTGGAGTCAAGCTGAAGAAATTTGTAGTAAAGCTGGCCTAGTGATTGTTGGTTCGCCAATTGACGTGACTGCTGATGTGATTAAGCAACTTACTTTCTTACCTAAAGATTGTATTTTAACTGATATCACAAGTATTAAAGACTCTCCATTAACAGAAATGTTAGCTGTGCATGATGGCCCTGTTGTTGGCTTGCATCCAATGTTTGGCCCTGATATCTCAAGTTTTGCAAAACAAGTGATTGTATATTGCGATGGACGTTACCCTGAAAAATACCAGTGGTTAATCGAGCAAATGAAAATATGGGGAGCACACTTGTATTCAGTTGCTGCACCTACACATGATGAATCCATGACGTTAATTCAGGCATTACGTCACTTTACTAGCTTCGTTTACGGTGTACATCTACAAGAAGTGGATGCTGATTTAGGGCAGTTGTTAGAATTGAGTTCACCAATTTATCGTTTAGAATTAGCTATGGTAGGACGTTTATTTGCACAAGAACCTGCTCTTTATGCTGATATAATTTTATCGCAAAAGAACAATCTGACCATGATAAAGCGTTACCACAAGCACTTTGCAGACGCGATAGAATTATTGGAAAGTAATAATAGAGAAGAGTTTATTGCGCGTTTTAAATCAGTGACAAATTGGATGGGTGATTATTCAACACTATTCTTAGACGAAAGTAGAGTGATGTTACAGCAAGTTCATGATAACCGTCATTACGAAAAAAAATAATACGCTAAGATGAATATGGGGATCAGGTAGAGCCCCTTGGTTTTTAACGTGGATCAAAAAAGGAGGTGATGAACCTCCTTTACTTATTTGCCATTATTTTAGTAGTAAATGACTTTATCGATTAAAGTGCAAACTCTTTGTTTAGTTTGATTTCAGCATCTGATTCGATTTCAATTTCTGGCTCTTCAATGGCCTCCCCTGAAATTTCTCCGTTACGGCATAAGTCTTTACCATTATTTTTAGCACGGTTTGCTTCATCTTTATGAATATGTTTATTTAGTTGTCTTTCAATTTTTTGAAATAGCTGTGTAATTGCTACGTACAGGTCTTCATGCTCTGCATGAGCAAAAACTTTACCATTTGGAACACCAATTGTACCTTCTATTTTCACTCCCTTAGGCTCTTTAGTAATAATAAAGTGGGGATTGATTAGTGAAGTTTGAAGCTTTTGTAATTTTTCGAAACGTTCCTCTACTTTAGCGCGCATTGTGTCTGTGATACTAATTTGCTTGCTGGTAATTTCAATTCTCATATAGGACACCTTTTTGTTATACACTTATTGTGTTCTTAATTAGATTAGGCTTTTTTAAGTAACTTGAATGTGATCTTTGTCACGTAAATTTTGCCTTCTACATAAACCGATTCGTTTTTTGAACTAACTATATTTTTAAAAAAATATTTAAATATTTACTTGTCGAATGGTAAAAGTTAGTCCATGGACGAAAGGATAAGTTCCTTTCAGTTTACCTTCTACTTTTTTACTTTCTCCTTTTTTATTTAAAAACCTTTTATTAACTTATGTATTTGTTATCTTTATTACTCTTATATATTGGGTCTACTTTGAGTCTTTTCAATGATTAGTTTTAATAAGTTTATACGCGTTTATCTATTTTGCGCTCTGTTTGTAATAAATTTTTCAGTTTATGGCGCAAATTGGAGTGACGGGATCAGTATGTACGGTGATCTCAAATATAAAAATGGCTTTATTTCTTTTGATTATGCTAACCCTAGCGCTCCAAAAGGTGGCGTGCTGAAACAAGCTAGCATTGGTAGTTTTGACTCTTTAAATTCTTTTATTGTGAAAGGCAATGCCGCCGCAGGGCTTTCCCGTATTTATGACACCTTATTACAGCAGTCTGCTGATGAACCCTTTAGTTTATATCCACTCGTCGCATCGCAGGTCAAAGTAGCGGATGACTTTAGTTCTGTTAGCTTTTTAATTAATTCTAATGCCAAATTTCAGGATGGTGAGGCCATTACCGCGAGTGATGTAAAATTTAGCTTTGATCTATTAGTTAATGAAGGTGCACCGCATTTCCGCTCTTATTATTCTGGTGTTGAACAGGTTACAGTTGACGCACCTTTGAAAGTGACCTTTCATTTTAAAGAGATAGGAAATCGAGAATTACCTTTAATCATTGGTCAAGTTCCTATTCTCCCTAAACATTTTTGGCAAGATAAAGACTTTTCTAAAAGTAGCCTGGTTATTCCTCTAGGCTCAGGACCTTATAGAGTGGGTAGTTTTCAGGGAGGAAAGCAAATAGTCTTTGAACGTGTTGAGGACTATTGGGCTAAAGATATTGCCGTGAATAAAGGTCGTCATAATTTTGATCAGATTATCATTGATTATTATCGTGACGATGCAGTTGCCTTTGAAGCTTTTAAATCTGGCGCGTTTGATTATCGCTTAGAAAGCTCTTCTAAGCGTTGGTCTACAGGGTACGTTGGAGAACAGTTTGATAGTGGGCAGATAGTCGTAGAAACGGTGGCAGATAAAAATCCACAGGGTATGCAGGGATTCTGGTTTAACCTTCGCAAAGATAAATTTAAAGATCCGAAAGTGCGTGAAGCTATCTCACTATTATTTGATTTTGAATGGGCGAATAAAACGCTGTTTTATGGCGCTTATACTCGTATCGATAGTTTTTATTCTGGCTCTGAACTATCAACTGAAACTGATATTTCAGAGGCCGAGCGTGAAATATTATCACCTTATAAAGAGCAACTTCCCGACGCTGTTTTTGAGCCATTAAAGAGCAATAAAACCTTAGGTAATGGTAATGTTCGTGAACAAATGAGGGCTGCAGTTAAGTTATTTTCTGAAGCAGGTTACGAATTAAAAGACAGTAAAATGCAAAATAAACAAGGAGAGCAATTTAGCTTTGAATTTTTACTTTATAGTAAAGATTTCGAACGAGTGATTCATCCTTTCAGTCGTAATTTACAACGTATTGGTATTAAAACAAATATTCGCTTAGTGGATGTGTCGCAATTCATTAATCGATTAAACAACTTTGATTTTGATATGTTGTCCTTACGTAAAGGCCAATCAATCTCTCCTGGTAATGAACAAGTGAGTTTCTGGGGGTGTGATACGGCAAATGAAGTGGGAACGTCAAATTGGGCTGGCATTTGCTCTCCTGTTATTGACGCCTTAACCACTCAATTAATCATGGCGGATACGCGCGAGTCATTAGTGAATACAACCAAAGCATTAGATCGTGTTCTTTTATCTGAATTTATCGTTATTCCTCAGTGGTATTTACCTGCTTATCGGATTGCATATTGGAATAAGTTTTCTCGCCCTAAAACTTCACCATATTATGATTTAGGATTGGATACTTGGTGGATAACTGAAAAATCGAACGTTAATTCAACGCTAGGAAATAAATAATGCATCAATATATTTTAAAACGATTATTGCTGATCATTCCTACTTTGATAGGCATTATGACGTTAAACTTTTTCATTGTACAAGTCGCTCCTGGCGGGCCTGTTGAGCAAGCGATTGCAAAATATCAAGGAATTGATGCTGACGGTGCTTCGCGCATCGCGACTGGGACGAATAGCGAAATTAAGCAAGGTTCAAATAACAACAGTAGATATCGTGGTGCGCAGGGGGTTGACCCTGAATATATAGCGGCTCTGGAAAAATTATATGGGTTTGATAAGCCTCTGTATGAACGTTATTTTTCAATGCTCTGGCGTTATATAAAATTTGATTTTGGAGACAGCTTTTACCGAGATAAAAGCGTGATTGATTTGATCTATGAAAAAATGCCTGTTTCCATTTCTTTGGGGTTATGGACAACATTATTGGCTTATCTTATTTCTATTCCTTTAGGCATTAAAAAAGCGACCTCGCATGGAAGTCATTTTGACGTTTGGACAAGTACTGTCGTGACCGTAGCTTATGCCATTCCTGCGTTTATTTTTGCGATTATGTTGGTGGTTTTATTTGCTGGTGGCTCTTACTTTAGTTGGTTTCCACTCCGAGGGTTAACCTCTGATAACTTTGAAGAACTCTCATTTTTCGGGCAAATAAAAGATTATTTTTGGCATTTAGCCTTGCCTATCTTTGCGAATGTATTAGCCAGTTTTGCTACTTTGACTATGCTCACTAAAAATTCGTTTTTAGATGAAATTAATAAACAATACGTGATCACCGCTCGTGCGAAAGGCTGTTCTAAAACCCGAGTCTTATATGGACATATCTTCCGTAATGCGATGTTATTAGTATTAGCCGGATTACCTGCTGCTTTGATAGGTATTTTCTTTACTGGTTCGATGCTCATTGAAGTTATTTTTTCATTGGATGGACTAGGTTTGTTGGGATTTGAATCAGTTATTAATCGAGATTACCCTGTTATTTTTGGGACTTTATACATATTCACATTAGTTGGGTTGCTTCTTAAATTGATCAGCGATGTGACTTACACATTAATTGATCCACGCATTACTTTTGAGGGGCAATAATGTCGTTATTACTGACTTGGCAACGTATTAAAAAGAACCCTAGTAATCATCAACGATGGGCGCAGTTTAAAGCGAATAAACGTGGTTATTATTCACTATGGATATTCAGTATTTTATTTTTATTGAGCTTGTTTGCGGAAGTGTGGGTAAATGACAAGCCCATTATGGTTTCTTATCAATCACATTGGTATTTCCCGATTGTTCAAGATATACCAGAGAATAAACTGGGTGGTGACTTTGATATCAGTACTGATTATCGAGACCCTTACATGGCGGATCAAATCAATAAAGAGGGGTGGATGATTTGGCCGTTGATCCCATTTTATTATGACTCTATTAATTATGAATTAACCAGCGCAGCACCATCTTCACCAGATTCGTTGAATTTATTAGGTACAGATGATCAAGGGCGTGATGTGGTTGCTCGGCTAGTTTATGGATTTCGTATTTCGGTTATTTTTGCTTTGTCATTAACCCTAGTCAGTTCGGTTATTGGTATTATTGTCGGTGCTATTCAAGGTTATTATGGCGGTAAAATTGATTTGTTTGGGCAACGATTATTAGAAATATGGGAGGGACTCCCAATGTTATTTATGCTTATTATTTTAGCCAGTTTTGTAGAGCCGACTTTTACTTGGTTATTAGGCTTAATGATCTTATTTAGCTGGCCGAGCCTAGTGAGTGTTGTGCGCGCGGAATTTTTGCGTGGTCGTCATTTAGACTATGTGAAAGCAGCTAAAGCATTAGGGGTCAAAGACAGTAAAATCATGTTCAAACATATTTTACCTAACGCCATGATCGCAACACTTACTTTTATGCCTTACTTATTTACTGGTGCTTTAACGACGTTAACCTCGCTAGATTTTTTAGGATTTGGATTGCCATTAGGCTCAGCTTCATTAGGTGAAATGGTTTCTCAAGGGAAAGATAATCTCCATGCCCCTTGGCTTGCTATCACTGCATTTATTTCTTTATCGAGTATTTTAGTCTTATTAGTCTTTATTGGTGAAGCCGCACGTGATGCCTTTGACCCGAGGAAAACATTATGAGCGAGCAAATAAGTTTATTAAGCGTTGATAATCTAGCAGTGAGTTTTGCTGAACAACCTATTTTATCAGGGGTAAGTTTTAGTTTAGACAAAGGTAAAACATTAGCGATCGTTGGTGAGAGTGGCTCTGGAAAATCATTAACTGCTTTATCTATTTTACAGCTGCTTCCTTACCCACACGCGCATCACCCAACAGGTGATATTGCCTTTCAAGGGCAATCATTAATGGGAAAACCTGATGTGGTTTTAGAAGCTGTGCGTGGAAATAAAATAAGCATGATTTTCCAAGAGCCAATGACATCATTAAACCCATTGCATAGTATTGAGCATCAAATAGCAGAAACTTTGTTATTGCATAAAGGATTAACTGGAAAAGCAGCGCAATTACGCATTCTTGAATTATTGGACTTAGTAGGCATTGAAAATCCACAGTCGCGTTTAAAAGCGTATCCTCATGAATTATCAGGTGGGCAGCGACAACGTGTCATGATAGCCATGGCATTGGCAAATGAACCAGAGTTGTTGATTGCAGACGAGCCTACAACAGCTTTAGATGCAACTATTCAAAAACAAATCCTAACGCTTCTGAAATCATTACAGCAACGCTTAAACATGGGAATTTTGTTGATCACGCATGACCTCAATATTGTGCGACAGTTTTCTGATCATGTATTAGTGATGTGTAAAGGCGAGCAGGTTGAGTATGAGACCACTAAAAATGTGTTTGAAATACCTCAACATGCTTATACAAAGAAATTGTTAGATGCTATTCCAACGGGTGAAATGAATCCTCTGATAAACCCTAAAGTTATTCTTGAAGCAATGAATATGAATGTCAGTTTTCCACTTAAAAAGAATTTTTGGGGTAAAACTGTTGAGTCATTACATGTGGTTAAAGATATTTCATTACAAGTACATGAAGGTGAAACGCTAGCAATAGTAGGGGAAAGTGGTTCAGGTAAAAGCACCTTAGCCCAAGCTTTATTGCAACTTAATAAGCACACAGGGCAGGTGGTTTACTTAGGGCAATCGGTTAATAACTTAGATAAAAATGAGTTACAGTATTTACGTCAAGAGTTACAAATAGTATTCCAAGATCCTTATGCTAGTTTAAGTCCGAGAATGTCAGTGCAAGATATTGTTGCGGAAGGTTTACACGTTTTTAATAACCAAAATACTTTAACCGACCATGATATTCGTGAGAAAGTGTCACAGGTTTTGGAAAAGGTGGGGTTAGATAAAAGTTCAGCTGAGCGTTTTCCGAATCAATTTTCGGGGGGGCAGCGTCAGCGAATTGCAATTGCACGAGCGTTAATATTGCAACCGAAACTGATTGTCTTAGATGAACCAACATCTGCATTAGACAGAAGTATTCAAAAGCAAATTATCGAATTGTTGAAGTCATTACAACAAGAGTTTTCATTAAGTTATTTGTTTATAAGTCATGACTTGTCTGTCGTCAGGGCGTTAAGCCATCGTGTATTAGTCATGAAATCTGGTGAAATAGTGGAGCAAGGCATTACATCTGAAATTTTTGAATTTGCAAAACATCCTTACACACAGGAGTTGCTTTTATCCTCTATATTGTGAAAGGATAGTTAAAAAATAAAAAGAAGTATTAAGTCGTTTTATAATTTGAATCTGAGTGTTATTGAGAGATTATGAAAAAATTAATTTTCGGCTGTTTATTATTATCGGCATCTAGCTTAGCCAGCGCATTAAATTTAGATGTCCAACGAGATATTTTTACTGAAACCTTAGACCTACAAGAGCAAAAAGAGTGGCAAAAAGCTAATCAAAAACTCAGTGAAATTGGAAACTATCCTTTAGCCTACATTGCTGAATATAATTACCTCAGTGCTAATATTAGTGATGTAAGTGATGATCAAGTATTAACTTTTATTCAAACGCATAAAGGAAAATCGGTTAGTGATGACTTACAGCGTAGTTATCTTTTTTATTTAGCCGAACAAAAAAATTGGAAGCAGTTTTTAACGGCTTATCCGAAAATGCCTAATCATTCTGTTTTACAATGTCATTACTTACAAGCCTCTATTGCAACAGGGAAAGCTGAACAAGCATGGCCAGAAGCGAAAACGCTATGGCTTAACAGTACTTCTTTACCTAATGCATGTGACCAAGTGTATGTTTTTTATCAAGATCATAAAGATTTAACACAAGCAGATATTTGGCAACGTTTTGAATTAGCGTATAAAAAAAATAAGCAGGGATTAATGCGTTTTTTAATTGCTAAAATGGATAAAAAAAATGCGCTATTAGCGACTCAACTATATAGTTTGCATAAAAAGCCACAGCAGTTATTAACCAGTGAACTTTTTCCGACTCGTGATGTAAAAAGCTTCCCTTTTTTAGTGCCTTCCATTAAACGTTTAGCAAGACAAAACATTAACGAAGGGATGAAAGCTTATCTTTATTATGAAAATATAATGCCATTTACATTTTATGAAAATGTAGAAATAAAAATTCAGCTTGCAACCATTATTGTACAATCGGATAAGACGGAATATTTTTCATGGTTAGATAAAGAGTTGCCCATACTGGGCAGTGTCTCATTATTAGAACAACGTATTCGCTATGCGATTAAACGTGGGGATTGGGATGATATTGGATATTGGCTAAATCAATTACCCGAAGAGGAGAGTAAAACAAGTTCGTGGTTATATTGGCAAGCACGTGTTTTAGAAAATTCCGGTGAAGCTAAAAAAGCAGAAAAAATATATGCAGAGGTTGCTACAAAACGTAGCTTTTATGGTTTTATGGCAGCTCAAAAGTTACATTTGAATTTTCCTCTAAACTCAGAAATCATTAAAGAAGAGCAGGGGAGTCTGCGTAATCTCAGTAACGAATTAGCTCTTATTGAGGAGTTACGTTTTCATCAATTGAACAAGCATGCGAAAATTCAATGGAGACGTTTATTAAATAAACAATCGAGTTACTTACAGCAGCAATTAGGTCTATACGCTTTCGATAGAGGTTGGGCTCATTTATCAGTTGTTGCGAGCATTAGCTCAAAGAGTTGGGATGCGCTTAATATTCGTTTCCCAAGTGCAAAACCTGAATTGTTTATTAATGAAGCTGAAAAATATAAGTTAGAGGAAACTTATCTTTATGCCATTACTCGTCGAGAAAGTAGTTTTGATGAACAAGCTAAATCACCTGTTGGTGCTAGTGGTTATATGCAATTAATGCCTAGAACTGCCAGCGAAACCGCACGTAAAATAGGATTAGAAGGCTATAACGGAGATTCGCAACTCAACGAAGGTGTCGTTAATGTTCAGTTAGGCACTGCTTATTTTAACGACTTAATGGAACGTTATGATGGCAACAGGGTATTAGCGACTGCGGCTTATAACGCAGGTCCTAATAGAGTGGATAAGTGGTTTAGGCCCAATAAAGAAACGAATGACAAAGGTATAGAGATGGATAGTTGGGTAGAGAGTATTCCTTACAGCGAAACACGTGCTTACGTTAAAAATGTACTCGTATATAACGTTATCTATCAGCATATTTTGGATAAACCCTTAATGTTTGTAAAGCAAGATGAGTTACTGCAGAGCTATTAAGTGGATTTGCTTATTTTGAGGCGATGACACATTAGATTGCCAAGCTCTTAGTGAATCCAGCAAGCTGCATTTTCGGTGCTACCGTCACTGGTTTTAATATTATTTTGATTGATATAAAGTGTTTTGCATTCATCTGTATCAGAATGTTGGGTGCTAGCCAGTTTAGCCTCAGCTTTCATCGTATATGTGTTTGCAGATGAGTGAACGATACTAAAGGTATAATAAGGATGGTTAGATGGTAAGCCTGTAGAACTTATGTTGCTAATGTAAGTTGGATGGATGATGCGATAACTACTTTGCTCTATTTGTGCTTTGATTAATTCACTTTGTGCGTCACCTCTACGAGTTTTTATCACAAAGCTTTGATAAGAAGGGTAAGCAATACCAGCGATTATACCAAGAATGGCGAGAACGATTAATAGTTCAATGAGTGTAAAACCTGGATGCTTTCCCATCTTTATCTTTCCATTTTGCCCCTGTGTTGTATAAGCATAGGAAAAATTTCAAATAAAGCGCTTAATCAAAAGCATTTGCTGGGGAAACATTTAATTTAGTTAATACATACTAACTAAATAATTTGTGGACGATAGCGAGAGTGTGTTCGATTTTTTTACTATTGCTAGGAGTAATAAAGATGGTGTCATCACCTGCAATTGTACCTAAAATCCCTTCTGCTTTTCCCATAGAATCTAATAATCGAGCAAGTAATTGAGCTGCGCCTGGACTGGTGCGAATAACAATTAAACTGTCATTTCTGTCAATGTCGATGACTAAATTTTTAAGTGGGCTGGATGTCGTTGGAATACCTAACTCTGTAGGTAAGCAATAAACCATATCTCCTGTGGCATTTCGTGTTCTGACTGCTCCTGATTTACTTAGCATACGTGATACTTTAGATTGATTAATGTGATCAAAACCGGCTTCGATGAGAGCATCGACAATTTCACTTTGTGAGCTCAGGTTTTCCTTATTAAGGAGGCCTTTAAAAAAATCCATTAGTTCAGATGTCTTTCGCATTGGCTAATTCCATTTTTACATTATAGTTAAGCGTATATCTTAATCGAAATAAGACTCGCGTTAATAGATTAAATGTCACTTTTTTTTGCATATTTATTCGTTTTTTGTAAAATGAAACCGCTTAGATGGGTGATATATAACTACTTTAAGGTATTTTATTAAACTCCACTCTAAATAATCATTAATAGGATGATATTTTATGATTTCAATTTATCGCAATCTGATTTGTTTATTCATGCTCGCATTTACTTTTACCAGTGTGAATGCCGCTAGCCGAGAGCACGTTAAATTCGCTACCGATGCAAATTATTATCCTTTTGAATACCTTTCTGAAAATAAAGACATACTTGGATTCGATATTGAGATTGCAAAAGCAATTTGTAAGGCTGTCGATTTACAATGTAGTTTTGAGCATCATCGTTTTGAAGGCTTGTTAGTGACTTTACAGTTTGGGCGTTATGACGCAATTATTGCTGCATTAGATATTACAGAAGAGAGGCTTAATAAAGTCGACTTTAGCGATAGTTATTACAAAATAGCTCCTGTATTTATCAGTAAAGAGCAGCTTCAAGGAGAGTTTTCATTAAAGGAGAAATTGATTGGGGTGCAAGCTAATTCATCAAATCAAAACTACCTAACACTATTTTCAAAAGGAAATAGTTACATTGTCCCTTATTTTTCATCACAAGCCGCATTGGAAGACTTAAAAAGAGAGAAAATAGATGCCGTATTTGCTGACTTTGCTGTGGTTAATCATTTTTTAAGTAACCAAGAGGAAAATTCTGGATTGGTGATTAGTCGTACAGAGGAAGTGTTTGTTACTGGCTTTTCAAAAGGCTACGGCATTGCCGTTAAGAAAGGTAATACAAACTTGCTAGATAGATTAAATAAAGGTTTAAAATTGATTGTTGAAAACGGCACTTACAACAACATTTATCAACAATATTTCCCATAAAATAGCTGTCGTTAAGGGTATTTTTACAGTGTAATATTGATAACTGTAAATATTACACTGCGCTTCTTTACATTGATCACAATTATTTAACATATTTTATACATGCGTATTTATTCACTTTAGAATAGTATGTGTTAATCTAAATACTTTAGACATTTAATCCATCGGAGAGAAACATGAAAGTAGCAGTTTTAGGTGCCGCAGGCGGTATTGGTCAAGCATTATCATTATTATTAAAAACTCAATTACCAGCAGGTTCTGAGTTAGCTTTATATGACGTTGCACCAGTTGTTCCTGGTGTTGCTGTTGATTTATCACACATCCCTACTGCAGTTAAAGTTGAAGGTTTTGGTGCTGATGCGTTAGATAAAGCATTAACAGGTGCAGACATCGTAATCATTCCTGCAGGTATGCCACGTAAACCAGGTATGGATCGTGCTGATTTATTCGCAGTAAATGCTGGTATCATCAAAACTTTAGCAGAAGGCATTGTTGCTAACTGCCCTAAAGCATTAGTTGGTGTTATCACTAACCCTGTAAACGGTACTGTGCCAATCGTTGCTGAAGTATTTAAGAAAGCAGGTACTTACGATAAAAACCGTGTATTTGGTGTAACGACTCTTGATGTTATCCGTAGTGAAGCATTTGTTGCTGAACTTAAAGGCTTAGACGTTGCAACGGTTAAAGTTCCTGTTATCGGTGGTCACTCAGGTACAACTATTTTACCTCTTCTTTCACAAGTTGAAGGTGTCACTTTCTCTGATGAAGAAGTTGCTGCATTAACTCCACGCATACAAAACGCGGGTACTGAAGTTGTAAATGCTAAAGCTGGTGGTGGATCTGCTACATTATCTATGGGCGCTGCTGCTGCTCGTTTTTGTCTATCTTTAGTGAAAGGTTTACAAGGCGAAGAAGTTGTAGACTACGCATACGTAGACGTTGCTGATGGCGATGCTGCTTACTTTGCACACCCTGTTCGTTTAGGTAAAGGCGGTGTTGAAGAAATTTTATCTTACGGTGAGTTATCAGCATTTGAAGAAAAAGCGAAAAACGATATGTTAGCAACGCTTAACAAAGACATTCAAGAAGGTGTTGATTTTATTAATGGCTAATCTGATTTTAGCTTTTAATTAAATTAAATGATAAGGCCAGCTTTGCTGGTCTTTTTTGTGTCTATAATTAATACCAATCACATGAATTAACTGATCTATTTTGCTTGTTAAAATAACTTATTTCTTCGTTGTAAGTTTCGTAAAGGGAGCAACCATTTATCTCAACTTACGCCTTAAACTAAGCCATTTTTCCTGCGTAAAATTTAGACCGCTTATTTAATGTAATTGCTATAATTTTGTTTTCACAATAAGGAACGAGTATGAAAGTTGAAGAGATAATGACAAAACGCGTTGTCACTATTCACATGGATGATCGGCTTTTTACGATAAAAAACATCTTATCGGCAGCTACATTCCATCATCTTTTGGTCGTAGAGGATAATATATTAAGGGGGATTATTTCTGAACGTGATTTATTACGTGTATTAAGCCCTTATTTAGGTACAGAGGCTGAATCCAATCGAGATATTGAAACAGCTCAACGCAGAGCTCATCAAATTATGACTCATTCCCCTATTACGATCTCTCCTAATACATCGATTAAAGAAGCGCTCCGCATTATGCTTTCACATGATATCGGATGTTTACCTGTCTTAGATTTAGAAGAAATTGTTGGCGTGTTTACGATTCATGATGGAGTACGAGCTTTGATTCAAGATTGAAATCTTCGATATAAAAAAACAACATAAATAATGTACTTTTAATATTTTATATTTCATCGGTTATTCTTTATAGTGTGCCCTCTACTCATTAAACTGAGATTTATATGGATTATCTTCCTATTTTTACCAAATTAAATAATCGCCATTGCCTTGTTATTGGTGGTGGTGATATCGCATTACGTAAAGTTCACTTATTATTAAAGGCTGGCGCTAAAATTACAGTTTGTGCACCTCAAATCTGTGATTCTTTATTACAAAAAGCGCAAAATAATCAGTTAACTATTATTAATGAAGTTTTTTATGATGCATTAATTGAGGATAAGTGGTTAGTTATTGCGGCCACTGATCAAGCTGACGTTAATGCGCATATTGCTCAATTAGCAGAGCAAAAACAGATCTTAGTTAATGTCGTTGACGAGCCAGAACTCTGTAGTTTCATTATGCCTTCTATTGTTGATCGCTCTCCTATTATTGTCGCGATATCTAGTGGAGGCAAAGCGCCCGTCTTAGCGCGTTTAATACGTGAACGTTTAGAAGCTTTATTACCTATGCACTTAGGACGATTAGCGAAAATTTCAGGTGAATTTAGACATCGAGTTAAATCTGTTATTAGTACTGAATCATTACGTCGTCGTTATTGGGAAAAATTATTCGGCAATGGTGATTTAGCTGGTTTATTGCAAAAAGGTCAGATAGAAAAAGCACAACAATTTATGGAAGACAACTTAACAGAAGATGTTGCCAAGGGAGATGTCGCGTTAGTAGGCGCTGGACCAGGAGACCCATCACTGTTAACTTTAAAGGCGCTTCAGTTAATGCAGCAAGCAGATGTTGTCTTGTATGACCGCTTAGTATCAAGAGAAATTTTAGATTTAGTCAGACGCGATGCGGATTTAATTTCTGTAGGTAAGAAAGCCGGCAAACACGAAGTAGAGCAATCTCGTACTAATCAAATGTTAGTGGAGTATGCCCAACAAGGAAAAAAAGTTGTTCGCTTAAAAGGTGGTGATTCATTTATCTTTGGACGTGGCGGAGAAGAATTAGAGGAACTGGTTGAAGCTGGCGTCGCATTTCAGGTGGTACCTGGCATAACTGCAGCATCAGGATGTAGTGCTTATGCAGGCATTCCTTTAACGCATCGAGATTATGCACAATCAGTCACTTTTGTGACAGGTCATCGAAAAGCAGATGGACAACCATTAGACTGGAGAGCACTCGCCAGCAAAAATCAAACTTTAGTAGTCTATATGGGCTTATTACAAGCACGTGATATTGAAACTAATTTATTAATTCATGGACGTGATGGCAATACACCTGTTGCGCTTATTAATAAAGGGACTCGTCATAATCAACAAGTGATTACTGGATGTTTATCGGAATTATCACAATTGGGTGGTGGGTTAGATGGAGCGACTTTAATTATTGTGGGGGAAGTTGTTAACTTAGCCTCTAAACTTGCGTGGTTTAATCCTGATCATAATCAGAAACTCTCTCGAGACCCATTCTTGGTTAACTTGTCATAATTTATATGTTTGCTAATCCCAACAAAAAAGCCTGATTTTATTCAGGCTTTTTTGTTGGGATTACATAGTACGACTAATGTAATGCTTTGTGATATAAACGGATGTAATGTTTTGCCGCATCAGACCAGTAAAAATGAGACTGCATTGCTTGTCTTTTTAACCGCAACATCTCTTCTGGATGTTCTATGTAGAGTAATAAAACACGACGTAAAAGATTCAATAATTGATTGGGATTGGCATCGTAAAACATAAATCCATTTGCATTATCAGGATCTTGATCGTAATCGATGACCGTATCCTTAAGGCCTCCTACTGCACGTACAATAGGTAAAGTACCGTAAGCTAAGCTGTATAATTGATTTAGGCCGCAGGGTTCAAATATTGATGGCATGAGAAAGAAATCTGATCCCGCTTCGACCCAATGCGAAAGTTTATTACTATAAGTGTTTATAAACTTGAATTTATCGCTGTAATGTTCTGCCAAAGCCGTTAAGTGTCCCGTTATTCCAGGATCACCCGACCCAATAATAACAAGTTGTACGTTATGTTTTAGAAATCGTTCTAAAATAGGCAAAATTAAACCAAACCCTTTTTGATCTGTTAGACGACATACCATGCCAAACATTGGATCATTAGAACTCGCTAGTCCTACTTCTTTCTGTAATGCTTTTTTACATTTATCTTTACCTGATAGGTCATCTGCATTGAAGTGAAATGGTATTAATTCGTCTGTAACAGGGCTCCAATCGTTATAATCACAGCCATTTAATATACCTTCAAAATCATGTATTCGCTGTTGGAAATGATATGACATGCCGTGTGAACCTAAAGTGGTTAACAATTCACTCGCATAATTTGGACTAACTGTATTAATCTTATCAGCATAAATAACACCAACTTTTAGATAATTGATATAGCAGTAATTTTCTAAAACGCGGTCATCCATACATGAACTCACTTCTGGAATTAGGTTTAATTGTGATTTTTCAAAAATACCTTGGTATGCAGAGTTATGGCTAGTGAGAACAGTTTTGCTGTGAGCAAAATGAGGATGATCATTAAAACGAGTTTTTAGCAGATAAGGTACTAAGCCTGTATGCCAATCATTACAATGGATGATATCTGGACAAAAATCTTCAGCTACAGCGGTAAGTAGCGCCGCTAAACTAAAGAATGCAAAACGTTCTCCATTATCAGCATAAGCATTGTTCTCTTCACCGTATAGTCCTGAGCGATCAAAGTAATGGGCATTATCTACCGCGAGAACTGGGATCCCTTCAAGTGCTAACTTTTGTACTGAAAATTGAATATCTGGGCGTGCACAGTCAGTATGTAATGTTAATTGATGAATTTGTTGAGCATCTTGGCGGTGCTGAATAGTGCGATAAAATGGCGTGATGATGACAACTTCATGTCCTAGATTACGAAGTTCAATGGGTAATGCTTTTGCTACATCTGCAAGCCCGCCAGTTTTAGAAAAACCTTCAACCTCAGATGAGATAAATAGAATTTTTAACTTTCTAGAATCCAATGAAAACTCCTTTGACTAAGCCGATAGACAGAATAGTAATAATAAAAAATATTTGCTACTTAATATAAAAAGCCACGTTTTTCGTGGCTTTGTCATTTATTTTCACGATTAGAAATCGATTTTAGCACCTTTCGGAATAACTACTATACCTTCATCGGAAACAGTAAAGCGTTTTTTATCATCCTCTAGGTTAACCCCTATTTTTACTCCATCAGCAATCACTACATCCTTGTCAATAATGGTTTTAATAATGGTGCAGTTTTTACCTATTATTGTGTTACCTAATAGAACTGATTCAAAGATGTCAGTGCCTTGATTTACAAAACAACTAAACCCTAATACTGATTTTTTAATAGTTGCTTCTGTAATTCGACATCCATCAGAAATTAAGGATTTACGGATAATACAGCGAGAATCACCTTTGTTTTTGAAATTAGCAGCTGGCACAGCAGGGTAATAGGTGTGCATAGGCCAAGCAGGATTGTAAAAAGAAATAGGAGGTATAGATTTTATTAGATCCATATTAGCTTCCCAGTAGGATTCAATGGTACCTACATCACGCCAATAAGCTTCACCTCTTTCATTCACTATTTTATTCGTTGTAAAGTCATATACAAAGACTTTACCACTTGGCATTAGGTGAGGAATGATATCTTTACCAAAATCATGGCTTGAATTTTCATCTGCGGCATCTCTAATTAATTCTTCTTGTAATTCTTTAGATTGAAAAACGTAGTTGCCCATAGATGCAAGTACGTGTTCAGGATCGCCTGGAATTGTTTTGGCATCTTTAACTTCAGGTTTTTCAACAAAACCAATCATTCGACCTTTTTGATCTACTTCAATAATACCAAAATGATAAGCTTGCGATTTTGGTAAACGGATAGCTGACACCGTTAATATCGCTTCTTTTTGTTTATGAAATTCGATTTTTTGACGAATGTCCATTTTGTAAATGTGATCACTACCGAAGATACAAACTATCTCGGCATCATCGGTTTCAATAAATTGTAAATTTTGATAAATGGCGTCAGCTGTGCCGCTATACCAATGTTTCCCTGTACGCATTTGAGCTGGAATTGCATCGATAAAAGTATCTGTGATACTGTTTAATTCCCATGCTGCACGAAGGTGAGTATTGAGAGATTGTGATTTAAATTGAGTTAACACATAAATGCGTAATAAATCTGAATTGACGAAGTTATTAAGTACACAGTCAACAAGTCGGTAACTGCCACCAAATGGCACTGAAGGTTTAGTGCGCGATTGTGTTAGAGGATAAAGGCGTGAACCTTCACCACCTGCTAAAATCATTGAGAGAACTTTTGCCATGATAAAAACCTATATTTTTAAAATAATATAAAAATCGTTATTTAACAGTGTTGATTATTCAAAACCTACACGACTGCCTTTTGCAATAACCACAATGCCATTTTCTGATACGGTAAAGTGTTTGCGATCCTCTTCTAAATTTTCACCAATAATCGTACCTGGTGCTATCTCTACATTTTTATCTAATATGACATTCGTTAATCGAGCATTTGCACCAATTTTTGCATTGCCTAAAAACACACATCCTTTAATACGTACGTCGGTACATAAATGCGTTCTGAACCCTAATATAGAATTTTCTATCGTGGCGCCATTGATGTATGAACCTGCACCAATATGTGATTTTGAAACATTGCTAACTGAGTCACCCTGGTCACGGAATGTCGCAGGAGGTAATGGTGGGTGATAAGTGTGTAATGGCCAGTTCTTATTGTATAACGAAATAGGTTGATCATCGTTTAACAAGTCCATGTGCGCTTCCCAATAGGAATCGATAGTACCTACATCCCGCCAATAGGCGAATTCTGGCTCTCCTGCAATTTTGTTGTTACTGAAGTTGTATACATAGACTTTTCCCTGAGGGTACAATTTAGGTATGATATCTTTACCAAAATCGTGGCTAGAGTCTTCAATATTGGCATCATCTTCAAGTAATTTAATTAGTTCATCTGCTTTAAAAATGTAATTGCCCATAGACGCTAAAACATGGTCTGGATCGCCAGGGATAGTCTTGGCTTCATCAACAGAAGGTTTCTCTGCAAAACCAATCATTTTCCCTTGCTCGTCAACTTCTATGATTCCAAAATGATATGCGTATTGTTTTTGTACTCGAATAGCGGCAACAGTCAGTTCGCAGCCTATTTTTTTATGATGATCAACCATCTGTTGAACATCCATTTTATAGATGTGGTCACTACCAAAAATACAAACATGTTCTGCTTTGCTTTTTTTAATAAAGCGTGCATTTTGATAAATGGCGTCAGCAGTACCTGAGTACCAGCTTTTATTAACTCGCTGCTGTGCAGGAACAGCTTCAATAAAACGACCTGAGATCCCTGATAGGCGCCAGGCTCGGCGTAAATGGATATTAAGAGATTGAGACTTAAATTGTGTTAATACAAATATCTGCATGATGTCCGCATTGACGAAATTATTTAATGCAAAATCTACCAGTCGGTAATTACCGCCAAAAGGTATAGCAGGTTTAGTTCTGGTTTCAGTTAATGGGAATAAGCGCTTGCCCTCGCCCCCAGCAAGAATCATAGCTAGAATACCAGCCATAAGTATCTCCATGTGTGTTCAGAAAGTTCAAAAAAGGAATGTTATACCGTTATGGCATAGCACATGCGCAACCAATCCATTTGCAACTTAGTTGACACTAACAAAATTAGTAGGGGAAGAGAAGAGACTGTTTGATGATTATTTGAGGCAGCTCAACACTTTAAATTTATTGTTTTGAGCATCTTCAGTAAATTTTGAATAAGTAAGTGTTAAAAGTGGTTCATAACGTAAAAATTTATTGGCTACAATTGTCAATTTACCTTTTTTCCTTAAAAAATTAATAGATTGATTTATAAAGGTTTCTGCTGCATCATAATTAGTTTTTTGACCTGAGTGGAAAGGTGGATTTGAAAGCAACAAATCATATTCTTTGTTTATATTTGAAAAAACATCAGATGCAAACACATTGGCTTGCAGAGCATTCTTTTCCAAAGTGAGCTTTGCACTGGCTAATGCATAAACGTTTACATCAATTAAATCTAATGATAACAGGGGGTGTTTTTTCAATAAATAACAGGAAAGTACACCTGCACCACAGCCAAAGTCTAGCCCTTCACCGCTTAATTCCGCAGGTAAATTATTAAGTAATAACTCGCTGCCTTTATCTAGTTCACCAAAACTAAATACACCTGGTAGAGAGCGAATCGTAAGTGAAACATCATTGACGTTGAGTTGGTAATCTTTTATCCATAACTCTTGAACAAATGGTTTAACAATTTTACTTAGTTGTGCATAAACAACACTACAATGTCGTGCTGAATCAATAATATTACTGTGTTCAGAGTAAGGAGTTAATAAATTCGTCACACTTTTAATTCCACATTTTTTTTCTCCTACTAATATTATTTCTGCATTTTCTTTTAAATGCGGAGTAAGATTGGCAAGCAAGTACTCAATTTCAGTTTTTGCTTTAGGGATGTAAATCAACAATAAATCGAATTTTTCTTGGTTTGCTTTGCCTTGGTAATTATCGGTGAAGTGAATATCTGAAGATGCCAGTTTGTTTTTTAACTTTTCGTAATAACGAAAATCGTTAAAACAAAAACAACTCGATGATGCTATTGTTTGCAATTCAATAGGGTATTGGTCATCAATATTTCCTGCGACTAATATGGATTTATTTGAAAATAACGACTCGTTGCGTTGCAAAACCTGGCTTGGATTTGAAAAAAATTGGCTGGATGTCATTATTATTCCCTATTCAGTTTTGTTTATACAATCTTAAATTATGATGTTTATTTTGATGCATTATATTGGTATTTCGAAGATTACTCATCTACTCATGGAAAAAAGTTTGTCACAAGGATGTTATGACTTTTACTAATAAATTTTCTTTTATTACTAGTGCAATAGTGCTCACATGTATTGTATTAGTGCTTGCTGGCGGATTGGTCAGTTTACGTGCATTGTCGCTTAAATATCATCAGCAACGAGTCGATAGCATTATTCAGGTTATCGAAGAGCAAATTGAAAAACAAACCACTGTAACTGAATTTGACCAGTGGTTACCAGATGTTTTAGATGCTTCAGGAATAGTTCGATTACAAATAATGAGGGATGACGTCTCAGTTTATAAAAACTATTATGAAAGTCGTCAATACTACCCAACGAATTTACTGCTTAAATACGTTTATAATTTAGAGCATTACCCAGGTGTGCGATTAATACTGTATACGCGCCAGCCATTTTCAGATATCAAATTTAGTTTCTGGCCATTGCTAGGTATAACTGCTGCAATATTATTATCTTTGAGTTTGTTATGGTTTTCTTTACGCTGGATTAAGCGAGCTTTTTATGGTGCAGAATTATTAGAGCGACGAGCTCGTTACTTATTACAAAATAACCCTACAGCCCGTTTTGCTCAATCTGGAGAGTGGCCTAAAGCGGCGAGTAAAGCGTTAGATGTGTTATCTGAAAGACTAGAAAATAGTCGCAAAGAACGCAGTGTATTTGATACACATATTCGTGGACAAGCATTTTTAGATGAAGGGACTGGGTTAGGAAATCGTCTTGCCTTTGAAAATAGGTTAGATGTTGTGGCAATGGATGAAAATTTTTCGTCCAATACGTTGATGCTGATTAGTTTAACCGAGTTGAGTAATATCAAATATCAATTTGGGATTGATGAAGAAGATAAAATCATTCAGCAAATGGTGGATTTGTTACATACTTTTTGCCGACGCTATAACGATAGTTTTTATGGCCGAACTCACAAATCAGAATTTGTCATTATTTTGCCTCAAGTGTCATACTCTGAAACCGAGGTCGCCGCTAAACAGTTAACTAAACTATTGTATCAACTACAACTTCCAGAACAGTCATTGATTGAGAATTTTTTCCATGTTGGCGTTGTTAACTTTCCTTTTGGTGCAAAACCAATGCATATACTCGATGATGTAAATCGTTCTTTATTAGTGGCAGAACATCAAAAGGTAAGTGGATGGCATATATCTGATGAAGATTTAAAACATAGCGTTATTATTAAAGGGACGGTACGTTGGCGCGCATTACTAACGGATATTCTAGAGAAACGGGCATTGTTAATCTATCGTCAGAATGTAATGCATCGAGATGCGATGACTATTTTATATTCGGAGCTGTGGCCTAGAATTGAAGGATATCAACACGAAATTATAGCTGCGGGTACTTTTATGCCAATGGCTGAAAAATGTGGCTTAAGCGACCAAATTGATAAGCAAATGTTGGAAAAAATATTATCGTTATTGGTTATGCGTGGAGAGGTGTCAGATCCTATTGCGATTAATTTAAGTTCTCATTTGCTAATGAATAAAGCAAATCATAAGTGGTTTATGTTTGAGTTGATGCAACAAAGTCGACAAATTCGTCATAATTTAGTGATTGAAGTTTCTGAGCATTTAATTGAAAAAGATTACTTCTCGTTACGCAGAGCATTGATCGCGTTGCAAAAAGTAGGCTGTAAAATTGCTATAGATAATGTAGGTAAGTCGGTCATTAATACAGAGTATATTCTTGATTTTAATATTGATTATTTAAAATTACATGCAAGTTTAGTGCGTGATATTCATACCAGGAAAACCAATCAAGTTGCAGTGCAAAGTTTGATGGCAAGTTGTTTGAATAGTCATGCTAAAGTAATTGCCGTGGGTATTGAAAGTGACCTTGAATGGGATTGTTTATTACAGCTCGGTGTTTATGCTGGGCAAGGTTCAGTTTTCTCAACTCCACAAAAGATCATTGGTTGAGAGCCGAACCCCATTAAATTGAGTCGCCAGGGTTAAATTTTTTTTTGTTGTTTTAATCCTGCTAGTCCTTGAAGCCCGCCTGTGTGTATTGCCACTATGTGCGAACCTGGACTAAAGTAGCCTTGATCTATTAGTTGCCATAAAGCATATAACATTTTTCCTGTATAAATAGGCTCAATTGGAATCTGTGTTTCTTGTGTAAATTGATGGCAAAAATGCGCTAATTCAGCAGAAACCTTTCCATAACCTCCACCGTGAAATTCTGTATGTAAGTGCCAATTTAAATCATTGAATTTAGGTACAAAGTTTGTGAGTACTTCCGTTAAATAGTGTGCATTTTTTAAAACGGCGATGCCGTGAACTTGTGTTTTATTTGTCAGTTTTAATGCTCCACTGATTAAACCTGACAAGGTTCCTGCACTTCCAGTTGCGGTAAAAATGTGATCGATCGGTTTTGTACTTTGCTGAAGCAATTCCGTTACCACTTCCTCAACGCCGGGAATAGCGAGATGATTACTTCCTCCTTCAGGAATTATATATGCATCAGGGTATTGCGCTTTAAGGCGATGTAAGTAATCACTACTCTCTTTTTCTCTGTAGGTTTTCCTATCTACAAATTGTAGCTTCATTCCCCAGCGCTGTGCTTGAGATAATGTCGGATTGGAAGCATAATGTGTTTCCCCTCGAATAATGCCTGTTGTAGCAAAATTAAAATGATATCCAGCAGCAGATAGCGCATGAATATGGTTGGAGAATGCACCACCAAAACTTATTAAATGTTTTATATTCCGTTTTTTAGCTTCGAGTATATTATATTTTAGTTTTCGCCATTTATTTCCTGAAATATCTGGATGTAATAAATCATCTCGTTTAATCGAAACAGTGATATTCGCTGTGGAGAGTTGTGGATGGCGAATGACCTGTAACGGACTTGGATCTATTTTGTTATAAAAGTTTGTTTGTATAAAACTCATCAAATATTCCTACAGGCATCAAAAATATACATAATATTATGTATATTAACCTATTAATGCGACTATTATGCTATCAGCTAGACTATAGTTATAGGCTTGATATATAAATAATTATTGACTCTTTAGAAGGCGCTGTCGCTTTTATGTTTAAAAACCCCTTTTCAAACCGCGTAAAAAAAACAATTAGCATCTATTTAGGGATGCACAAAGTGGCTATTTGTGAAGAAAAAAATGGTCAACCCACTTTGATTGCAGGTGAGTTTGTTCAGTCTGATGCTGAATGGGAAGCTGTGATTAAAAAATTGGTGATAGCGCATAATCTTCAATGGTTTAATGTATCGGTGGTGCTTAGCAAAGATTTTTATCAAACGTTTGATATTGATAAGCCTCAGTTAGAAGAAAAAGAGTTGCTTGCGACTTTACCATTTTCTATTAAAGATTTAGTGTCTGATAGTGTTTTTGACTTGGTTGTTGATTATTTTGACAAACCAGCGCAAGTACGTAAAAAAGAACAAATTACAGTCGTTTGTATCCCTAAGTCTCGCGTTATTAGTATTCGTGATATGTTAAAAAATACTGAGTTAACTTTGAGTGTTGTTACTATTGAAGAGATGGCCACTTGTCAATTATTTGAAAATAGTGGTGATGCAAATTTATTACTTTATCAGCATAGAAATGAACTCGTCTTATCCGTTGTTAAGAATGGGCAATTATACTTTTCATTACGTATTCGTGGCTATAACGAATTATTGCCTTTACCACTAGATGAAGTGGAGAATGTATTAATAGATGGCTTAAGTTTAGAGATTCAAAGAGCATTGGATTATATAAATTCACAATTACGCATCCATACTATTGGGGGCTTGTATTTAGCTATTCAATGTCCAGATATCAATTTACTCGCAGATAAATTAGCGAGTTACTTAGATAAAAGTGTTCAACCTTTCCCTGAACAATACAATTATCATTTTTTATTTGCTTATGGCGGTTTTGATAGAGGATTAGCACAATGAAAAAAAGCTTAAACCTCTATCATGCTAGTTGCCAACCTGAAAAAATAAAATTTAATTTTTCACAAATTATTGTGCTTTTTATTGCTTGCGTATTACTTATTGGTATTACACAGAGTTGGGTTATTCATCGTTCTAGTGTGCTGGAAGATAATCAACTCATGGCTGAAGAAGAGTTAATCAATTTGCAAAATGAATTGTCAGCATTAGTGATTAAAATGCAAGCGAATAGAGCGCCAGAAGAAAAAGTAGAAGAAAAAGTTAGATTAGAATTTGAGGTTTCCGTTAAGCAACGCTTGTTAAGTAACTTAAACCAAATAGATTTGGGGTTGGAGGTCAGTTTTTCTCAATTATTATTAGGTTTATCTAAAGCGGATGTTAAAGATGTCAGTATTTCGCGTTTTTCTATTAAAGATGGGAAACTTGATATTCAAGGTCAAGCATTACATAGTGATTCGGTGCCTCATTGGCTGACAAATATTCAATCAACAACCGAGTTGGATGCCGTATCATTTACTTCGGTTGATATTAGTCAGCAAGATAAAATATTTCTTTTTCAGCTAAGCAATATCGGTTTAAATAAGAAGTCAAAGGATAAAAAATAATGGCTCGTTTAGATATTAAGGTGCTAGAAACTAAGTTTAATCAACTTACTCTTCGAGAGAGAATTATTAGTTTCCTTGCTTTGCTAATTTGTACTGCTTCCATAGCCTATTTTTGGATTATTGACCCTTCCGATATTCAGATGGTAAAA
>JAOFNL010000050.1 GCA_028041985.1 Psychromonas sp.
AGAAAACAGCGCCGTGGCAGGCACCGTCGTGGGGAGCACCACGGGCAGCGATAGCGACGGCGGCACCATCAGCTACAGCATTGATGACACCGTCAACTACGTAATAGACAGCGAGTCAGGAGAAGTGAGCTTAACCGCTGCGGGCGCCGCGTTAGTGAATGCGGGTAATGACTTACCCGAGTACACCGTATCAGCGACTTCTACCTCAGGTAACAGCGGCAGTGACAGTGATACGCCAGCGGCGACCACGGATGTTAACGATGCACCAATATTTGATAGTGCTACAGGTAGTACTCAAGTTGAAAATATTGCTGTCGAAGGTGACACTGTTGCAACGTACATATCAAGTGATGAGGATGGTGATACAGTCACTTATAGCATTACAAGTGGTAATGATGATGGATATTTTGAAATTAAAGATAATAGCACTGGCGTTGTTACATTAACTGCAGCAGGTGCGTTGGCATTATCTAACGACCAACTAACTGACACTACTTACACGTTGGGTGTCACAACGAATGATGGATTAGTTGATTCTGCTGAGTCAACAGTTGACATCATATTTGATGGTATTAACGATATACCAACTATCGATGAATCTACTGGTAGTTACCAGACTATTGGTGCAGCAAATGAAGGTGATACGGTCGCAACTTTTGTCGCATCTGATTTGGAAGGTGACAATATTACTTATCGCATTACCAGTGGTAATGATGATGGTTATTTTGTCATTGACTCAAGTACAGGTGTTGTTACTTTAACCGATCTTGGTGAATCTGCTTTGAAAGGTAATGCATTAGCAGACGTCACAATTTCACTTGGTGTGACCGCCAATGATGGGGCAGACGACTCTATTGAAGATATAGTCGATATTATTATTAACCAACCTCCTGAAGCTATAGATGATACCGTTGTGTCTGATAGTGTGTTTTTAGGTACATCTGCTGAAGACGGTATTATTAGCCAGTGGGGAGATACTTTACAAGATGCTGAAGGTAATGATTATTTATCGTTTGAAACCGATGCTGGTCATACGGTAACAATTACAGCTGCTACAGCAGTCATTGCCATTGATTCAGATGATGTAATTTCAATTGGAGAAATATTAACTTCTGAGAGTATTGGTTTTATAAGTTCAGGTACAGGAACTGAAACAGGTACAGGTCTAGGTGTTGATGGTGGCAGCAGTGACCGAGATCCTGGAGAAATAGAAAATGATCAAATTATCATTATCGATTTTGGTGGAACAGTTACTGCCGACACTGAAATTGACGTTGCAGGCTTAGGCAATCATTTTAAAAGTGGTACTACCATTAATGCAAAAGCAACTTGGATTGCCTATGACATTGATGGTAATGAAGTTGCAAGCGGTATAGTTCAGCAACAGGCAGAGGATGCCGAAGATGATTATGATAATTCTATTTATACTAACACTATCATTCCTGGTGTGGAGTTTAGCTCGATCGTACTTGGTGTTGTTTCAAGCACAGGTTCAAATTATACAATTCAAAATATCAATGCTGAATATGTCAGTTCTGATTTTGAATTGTCAGTGGCATCTACAGGTGACGAATCAAGCTTAATTATCGAAGCAAGCGCTTTACTAGATAATGATAGTGATGCTGATGGAGATACAATATTTATTTCTGCCGTCACGGCAACAGCAGATACTCACGGTACCGTTGAATTAAGTGAGGATGGAAATGTAATCTATACTCCTGATGATGGTTATGATGGCGATGCAGTATTCCAATATACTATAAGTGATGGTAATGGTGGATTTGATACCGCTACTGCAACAATAGATGTTACGAGTGAGATCACTGTCGCGACTGATGATACATATACACTTGGTTCTACTGTTATTAATAGTGCTGATATTGAAGAGTTAGGAAAAAATAACCAATCAGAGACTAGTGAACTTAATTATGACTTCGGTGTTGAGAGTGCTAATCAAATAGTGACCTTATCTTTTACCATTGATGGAAGTGGTACATGGGATCCTGATGGAGGTGACCAGGATACATTAACAATAACTGTTAATGGCGTCACTGTACTTGCGACCCTTTCTGTAGATGGGGATTATAGTTATGAAGTTACATTAGATGATGATGGTAAAGCGAGTGTTGAATTTACTGCTGAAACAGATGACAATAATGAACATATTGATATCACTGACATCAAGATGTCATTGACTCCAACATCAGTAGTACTTGATGTATTAAGTAATGATACTGGCGCACGTGATTTAATAATTACTAGTATTTTCGATTTCGATACAAGCTTAGGTTCATTAGAAATAATTAATGATGGTACGCAAGTTTTATTTACACCCACTGATACTTCAGTTTCACAAGACATCAGCTTCAGTTACATTACAACAGATGGCATTACTGAAGATAGCGCTTCAACAACCGTTTCTATTAATTCCGGTACTATTGACAGTATTATTATTAATGATATTCCTACGCTAGGTAAAGCCTACGATGATTCTGTAACTGAAACATTCTACTTTGGAGATAATTATAGTGGTGAATCAGTCACTATTAGTTTCACTTCTATAGCAAAAGGTAGTTGGGATAGTGGACAAGATTCTTTCAACATTACAGTTGGAGATGAAACAGAAACTATTATGTATGATTCTAGTATTGTAGGTTTAAATTCTTTAGCAAATGATGCAGATGAATCTAATACTTGGACACAAACTTTTATTTATGAAACCACCGTCGACGATGATGGTTACGTGACTATTACATTTGATGTCGATACATCCGCTGATGATGAATTCCTAGATATTACATCGTTAACAGCGACCTTAAGTGATAGTTACCTAAATTCGACTATTGAAAATGATTATCTCAGTGCAACTACAGGTATTGATACCTTTATCTGGGCTGAAGGTGATACAGGTACTGATACAATAAGTGGTTTCGATATAGCTGAGGAAAGTACTGATAGATTAGATTTAAGTGATTTATTTAGTGTTGAAGGCGATAATGATTTATATGATTATTTAACAATTACCTCTAACCTAGATGATCAATCAACCACTATACAAGTATTTATTGATGGTGACGCTTTAGATAGTGATGCTGTGGCAGAACAAACCATTGTATTGGAGGATGTATATTTAGGAAGCACTGACATAACGGTTGTTAATACTGCATTTACTTCAGAAAATGCTGAGACTATCGAACCGCTATTAATCGTTGATGACTCATCAATTACCGATTCTAGTACTTTCTCAGTTTCAATTGAGGATGACACATTATAATTAGATAAATATTAATCTTATAAATAGCAGTATTATCACTGCTATTTATAACTTTATGTTTAATTTTAATTGTTAATTATAACCAAACAGACTGTATAAATATAATCGTCGAAGACTATTTATACTAAAAAAATATTATAACTATTTAATCTATTTATGGGTGCTCTACTTAATGCCATCTTCAGTAAAACATGATAAACAATGGAGAATTGATGCATCACAACAGCTTGGTGGTGATCCTCTATTGGATAGCCTCGTATTATTAAGTGAGTACTTTGGTAATCCTTGTTCTGTAGAAGCTTTATCTGCTGGTTTACCAATATCAGGAAGCCAAATTTCACCGGAGTTATTACCACAAGCTGCTTCTCGTGCTGGACTTAGCGCTAAGTTAACCCGTAAAGGTCTTAACGATATACCTGAAATGCTTTTGCCTTGTATTTTATTACTTAAGGATCAAAAAGCTTGTGTATTGCAGGAAATCAATCTCAAAGAGAACAAAGTAATTATTTCTTTACCTGAAACTGGTGGAGAAGAACGTATTTCTGTAGATGATCTCGAAAATCATTATGTTGGATACCTTTTTCTAGTGAAGCAGACCTATCATGGAGATCGTGATTTTGATGTGCATTTATCTGACACTAAAAAACATTGGTTATGGGAGAATATCAAAGAATCAGCGCCTATATATAGAGATGTGATTATAGCTTCCATTTTGGTGAATATTTTTGCACTTGTCTCTCCATTATTAGTGATGAATGTTTATGATAAGGTTGTTCCCAATTTAGCCTTTGAAACCTTGTGGGTATTAGCCATTGGCGGCGGAATTGCCTATATATTTGACTTTATATTAAAACAACTAAGAAGTTATTTGATTGATATGGCAGGTAAGAAAGTGGATATTCAAATATCTTCTAAACTTTTCGCCAAAGTCATTGGTGTACCATTGGAAAAACGTGGTATCAGCGTTGGTGGTATGGCAAAGCAAATGGGTGAATTCGATAGTGTGCGCGAGTTTTTATCTTCAGCAACTATCACTGCTTTAGTTGATTTACCTTTTTCAATTTTATTTGTTTTTATTATTTATTTAGTGGCGGGTGATCTAGCTATATTTTCAATTATTGCAGCAGTACTTATTTTAGGATATGCCTTTTATGTGCAACCTAAATTGCGCATTGCAATCGAAGAAACTAATAAATTTTCAGGATTAAGACATGGCCATCTCGTTGAAAGTTTAACCGCGCTTGAATCGATAAAAGCCAATGGAGCCGAAGGAATTGTCCAACACTCTTGGCAACAAATGCTTGGACATACTTCCAATTGGCAGTTAAAAATGAAAGTGGTGACGAGTTCTGTTACCAACTTTGCAAGCTTTGTTGTTCAAGCAACCTCTATAGCAGTTTTGGTGATGGGGGTTTATCGTGTTTCTGATGGATTAATTTCCATGGGGGGGATTATTGCTGCTGTTATGCTAACTAGCCGTGCTGTCAGCCCAATTGCCAAAGTAGCGGCATTAATGATCCGTTATAATCAGACGGTAAGTTCTTTACGCCAATTAGACGGCATAATGGGGCAAGAAGGAGAGTTTGAAAATAAAGGGCACCTCCCAAGTCGTACTAAATTAGAAGGTCATATTGATGCAGACCATTTGGGGTTTAATTATCCTGACGTGCAAAAACCTGCTTTATACCCTTTTTCTTTAAAAGTTAAACCGGGTGAGAAAATTGCGATTATTGGGCGCAATGGGTCAGGTAAAAGTACATTTGCAAAGGTGATGCTTGGCTTATTTCAACCAACACATGGTAGCTTACGTTATGATGGGTTACATCAAGGGCAAATTCACCCTGGTGATCTACGCCGTAATTTCGGTTATTTACCACAAGATATCGTATTGTTCCACGGCTCAATTAAAGACAATATTTTATTTGGTACTCGACAAGTTACAGAATATCAATTGATGCGTGCAGTGCAGTTATCAGGCGTCAATCTTTTTAGTGACTTGGAGTCTGCAGGTTTAGATCAACAAGTTGGTGAAGGTGGTAAAGCCTTATCTCGTGGACAACGACAAGCTGTTGCATTAGCTCGTGCTATCTTAAATGATCCTCAAATTTTATTGCTAGATGAACCTACTGCGAGTTTAGATGCGCGCGCGGAGAAAGTATTTATTCAATCAATGATTCAAACTGCAAAAAATCGTAGTTTATTCTTAATTACCCATAAAATGCATTTGCTTCAATTGGTGGATAGGATCCTAGTGTTTGACAAGGGACATTTAGTTGCTGATGGTTCCAAAGAAATTATTTTACAGCAGCTTAAGCAAGGTTCTATCAACATGGGGAAAAACGAGGTTGAATAATGAAAGTATCTAAAGAAGATCTGGAGATGGCTGATGATGTATACGGGGCAATATTAACGCAGACGCCAAGTGTACATCGACTCACTATTTGGTCATTAGCTGCTTTTTTTCTCTGTTTTTTCATCTGGGCTTATTATGCCGAGTTAGATCGCGTAACCCGTGGCGAAGGAAAAGTTGTGCCTTCTTCACAGGTACAAATTATTCAAAGTTTGGATGGCGGGATTTTACAAGAATTATATATTAAAGAAGGCATGTTAGTGACTAAAGGTCAGCCGTTAGCTCGTATTGACGACACTCGTTTTCGTTCAGATATGGCTCAGCAGACTCAGGAAGTTGATGCTCTTCGAGCAGATATTATTCGTTTGCGTGCTGAACTTAGTAGCATTTTGATTGCTGATGCAAAAGACTGGCAGTTACAAATTAAGATTGAACAAAAAGAGTTAGAATTTCCTAAGGATTTGCAAACTACTGCAGCCACTTTAGTGATACGCCAACAAGAAGAGTATGTTGGAAGGTTAAATAATTTAGAAAATCAAGTTGCTATTCAGGCACAGCAAATTAAACAACGTCAGCAAGAGATAAAAGAGTTAGATTCAAAAATAGATACATTAAAAAGTAGTTTGAAATTGGCAAACAGGGAGTTACGATTAACTCGACCATTAGCCGAAAAAAACATCGTACCTGAAATAGAGTTATTAAAATTACAACGAACTGTGAATGATCTAGAAGGCGAGTTAAGCGCATTGCGTTTATTAATTCCAAAACTTGAATCTGCTTTAGAAGAATCAAGTTTAAAACGACGCGAATTAGTCTTTAAATTTCGAACAGATGCCCGCGCGCAGCTAAATGAAAAGCAAGGATTATTATCACGAATCACAGAAGCACAAGTTGGTGTACAAGATAAGGTGAGTAAAGCTCTCATCATTTCTCCTGTCGTCGGTACGGTTAAAACTTTGCATATTAATACGCTGGGTGGTGTTATTAAGCCTGGACAAGTATTATTTGAAATTGTACCTACTGAAGATAAATTATTAGTTGAAGCAAAGATAATTCCTAAAGATATAGCTTTTCTGCATGTTGGTTTGCCGGCACGAGTTAAAATAACCGCTTATGACTTTACACGTTATGGCGGACTTGAAGGTGTCGTTGAGCATATTAGTGCAGATACTACGCAGGATGAAGAAGGCAATAGTTATTATATTGTTAGAGTGAGAACCAATGAGTCAAGTATGAAGAGTGAAAGTCAGAATGATATGCCGATCATCCCTGGAATGATGACGAGTGTTGATATTATGATTAGTAAGCGTACGGTACTTGAGTATATGTTAACCCCAATCTTACGCGCAAAAGAGATGGCGTTACGAGAATATTAAAGAAAACAAAGAAAAAGCAACGGATATTAATCTTAATTAAAATATGGATACGGAAAATAATGAAGTCTTTTAAATTTAGAACAGCTAATAAGACGGTCCTGGCTGTTTTTTGTGCTTTAGGATTGCAGCCATTTGCGGCTAATAGTCAATCTTTAGAAGAAGCAGTCGCCTATACTCTAGATACTCATCCTGAAATTAGAGCTGCATTTACTCAATTTAAAGTAAGTGAAAAACAAGTAGAGCAAGCAGAGGCAGGTTATTGGCCGACTATTGACGCTACTGGTGGATATGGTTATGAATACACGGATACACCGAGTACGCGTAATACAGGTAACACCTCAACAGATGATGATACTACCAGTTTGGCAAGAAGAGAGTTGGGTTTAAGTTTGAAACAGAACTTATTCAGTGGTTTTCATACTAGCAGTGAAGTTGATCGGACAAGTTTTGCGACTAGTGCTGAACAATGGCGATTACATTCGCTCGCTGAAAATATCGCGTTAGAAACCATTAAAGTTTATGTTGATCTTATTCGTACTGAGAAATTAGTTGGTTTATCAGAAAAGAATTTGCAATCACATATCGATATTTATGAACAAATCAAAGAACGAACGGAATCAGGTTTCAGTAGTAAAGCTGACTTATCACAAATCAATGGGCGTTTAGCCAAAGCGCATTCAAATTTAATTGCTGCTAAAAATAACTATCTAGACAGCAAAACAAAATTTTATAGAGTGATTGATCAAACACCTGAGAATTTAATCATACCTGTTCCTGATGCCAGTATGCTTCCAAAAACTGAAGATAAAGGATTGGAATTAGCATTACAATCTCACCCGGTTATTTGGGCTGCAAATAATGATATTGAGTCTGCACATGCACAATACAAAAGTGCTAAATCTACCTATTATCCTGAAGTTAATTTCGAGGTTTATGCTAACTATAATGATAATGTAGATGGTGCTGATGGTGATTATGGCATTTCAGGTGATGATGTAGGTGGTGCAAACAACGATTTTGTCGCCATGGTTCGATTCAAATACAATATTTTTGCAGGCGGTAAAGATGAAGCCTATGCAAAAGAAAGTGCTTATAAAATTAATGAAGCAAAAGCATTAAATACAAATGCACACAGACAAGTTAAAGAAGGCTTTATTTTATCTTGGAATGCATTTGAACAATTAAATATGCAGAAAAAGTATATCAAAATGCATGTTGTTGCTTCTAAAGATACACAAGCGGACTATCAAGAGCAATTTAAAGTTGGGCAACGTAGTTTGTTGGATTTGTTAGACACTGAAAATGAATTATACCAAGCTCGTCGAGATTTCCTTGATGCTGAATTTTCAGAAATTACGGCGCAGTATCGTATATTGCATTCTATGGGGCTTTTATTGGATTCATTACGAGTGACTCGCCCTAAAACTTGGAAAGGAGAAGAATCATTTGAAGGCGGAGTGTATCATGAAAAAGGTTAGTCTAATTATCAGTGCATTTTTATTATTCGGTTGTACTGTTAATGTCGTAGAAATGGCGCCTGAGCCAACCAAGCAAGAATTTGATTTAACTGATCCCGAAAATGATGGTGTTATTTCTGCTCGTGATGAGTGTCCTAATAGCATTGCTGGGGCTGCTATAGATAACAATGGATGTGGGACTGAAATAGTTGAAAAAGTACGCCGCTCATTATTAATTAATTTCTTGACTGACTCTTCTGTAGTTGATCGTAAGTATTACCCTGAAATTAAAGCATTAGCGGGTTTTATGAATGAATATCCTTCAGTGAGTGTCACGATAGAAGGGCATACTAGTATTCGAGGAAAAGCGTCATATAATAAATGGTTATCTTTGCGTCGAGCGGAAGCAATCAAAAGTATATTAGTCAATCAATATGAAATCGATGAAAGTAGAATTGCTGCTGTTGGTTATGGTTCAGAGCAACTTCTATTAGAAGGTGATGATGAATATATTCATGCTAAAAACAGACGTATAGTGGCTGAAATTGTTAGTGAAAGGAGTATTCCTGATATGAAGTGGACAATTTATAGTGTTGATGAACGTGTTCAATAAATATAGCGTTGATGCTTAAGGCTACGAAGCTAGTCAAACAGTGTATTATGATAGGTTTGTTTGCATGGATAAGTATTTCTTATATTTATGCAAACATTCCTTCAAGCCTTAATAGTCAAAAAGTCATATTAGTATTACATCAAAATTATGGTGACCGGGCTGCTAAACGAGGGCAAGCTTGGATAGACCTCCTCAACCAAGATTATTTAAATGATCAAGAAAAGTTACAAGCCACTAATCAATTTTTCAATCAATTGCAATTTTCTACAGATCAACATGTCTGGGGAGAAAGTAATTATTGGGCAACACCTATTGAATTTATAGGGGCAAATGCCGGTGACTGCGAAGATTTTGCTTTAGCTAAATATTTTAGCTTGCTGGAATTAGGTATTAAAGACGATAAATTACGCATTGTGATGGTTAAAGCGACAACACTAAACCAATATCATATGGTGCTTGCATATTATGAACGTCCTAGTTCTGAGCCGCTAATTTTAGATAATATTATTGGACAAATTAAACCTGCTAGTCAACGTAAAGACTTAATTCCTGTTTATAGCTTTAATGGTAAACAGTTATGGTTGAATAAAGAAAAAATGCAAGGTGTCGTAGCTGGGAAACCAAGCAGACTAAAACGATGGAATGATTTAAATCATCGTATGGGGCTTGATCAGCTAAAACAACCTGTTACAAAAATGGAGTAAGGGATTTATGACACTGTTTAATCAAATTAACTCATTACTGTTTGGTATATTTCTTCTGGTGATGTCTAGTTTAGTATATTTTCAATTTACTCAAACAAAAGCGTTTATGGATACCCAGATCGAATCAGATTTAAACAACACCTCTCAAGCGTTAACGCTGATGCTAAAACCTCATTTAGAAACTGGAGATATTGCCGCAGCAGAGACTGTTATTAATGTTATTTTTGAAGGTGGATTTTACAAGAAAGTCAGTCTTACTTGGTTGGCTGACCAACACACTCAGAGTTGGGAAAATCCTATTCAAGTTAGAGGTGTACCACAATGGTTTTTAGATTTAGATTTATTTAAAAAACAGAGTACTGAAAGTACTATTACAAACGGCTGGATGCAGTTGGCAACGTTGACTATCGAAGCAAACCCTGCAATCGGGTATAGTCAGCTATGGCGTGTGATGAATGACACTTTAATGATTCTTGCGGCCCTGTTTATTTTATCTTTAATCATTTTACGTGTTCGTTTGAATAAAATATTAACCCCGCTTCATCGTGTTGCGACTCAAGCAAAGCTAATTGCGAAACGTGAATTTCAACCTGATTTAGCACTTCCTGAAACCACTGAATTAAAAGAAGTGGTACTGGCAATGAATATGATGTCAGATCAACTACAAAATGTATTTTCACAATTAGACAAAGAAGTGATTGCTTTAAGGAATGAAAAATTAACTGACAATGTTTCTCAACTGCCAAACCGATTATTCTTGAATGCACAGTTGGAGAGTTGGATATCTGATCCTGGATATGGCGGTTTATTAATTGCAAGGCTAGATTTACTCGACACTATTTATGAACAAGATGGGTATCAAGTTAGAGACAATACAATTAAAATTTTAGCGAAAGAGATGCAAAAAGAATTACCCTCAATCGCCCCTTGTGTCATTGCGCGGATCTCGAAAAAAGAGTTTGCGTTTTTAGTCACAAAGGCCACGCCTGAACAGATGAAAAAATACCTGAAGTCAACAGTCGATTTAATTAATCAAGCGGTACAAAATACTAATAGTCATAGTGAACAACCTTTTACCATTGGAGCTGCACTTCGTGTTACCGATATTACAGGCTCCCAATTACTTGCTGATGCAGATAATGCACTACAGTTTGCACTGAAAGAGCAAATAGTGAGTCACTTTTATGAAAATGATGAGCAACACGATAGCGAACTTCTGAAGTGGGAAACGCATTTACAAGAAGCAATTACAAAGCAGCAGTTTTTATTGCAATGGCATCCAGCTATTTCATTTGAAAATAATCAAGCTGTACACCATGAAATATATAGTCGTTTAAACATTGATGAGCAGATTATTAGAGCAGCGCAATTTATGCCAATTGTCGAACGTTTAGAGTTAGGAAGCCAATTTGATAAATCATTGCTCGATACTATTGCTAACCATCCTATTCTTCTGAACAGCAACCAATCTATTGCTATCAATATTACCTTAGATAGTGTGATGGATGATACTTTTCAAATTTGGCTTGGTGAGTTTATGCGCCGTCAAAACAACGCGAGCCTTTTCTATTTTGAACTACGTGAAAGCACAATTCTAACAGCGCCTACGCAGAGTCAGCATTTTGCTCATATGGTTAAACAAAATGGAGGAAAAATAGGTGTTGATAATTGTGGACGTGAAATGGGATCATTAGCTTATTTACAATCGATTAAACCTGATTATGTCAAATTAGATCAATCATTATCATGTAATACGAGTAGCAAAATAGAAACTGGGGAATTGCAAGAAAGGCTGAAAATAACTCAAGCAGTCATTAACACAGCTAGAGGGTTGGGTATAGAAGTGATTATTACCGCAGTAGAAAACGATCAACAGTTAGCTATGATACGCACATTAAAAGCAACAGGTTATCAGGGCTTTATCACTTCACCAAGTGATCTTGATTAATCTATTTCTTTCTTGAGTAAATTCTGATGTTGGGCTTTAAATTTTTGAAATTTAGGTGCAACAACTGCCATACAATAACCTTGGTTTGGATTTTTTAGGTAATAGCCTTGGTGATAGTCTTCCGCTTTATAAAACACATCTGCAGCTTCAACTTTTGTTGCTATCTCTTCAGTGAAGACTTGCTGTTGGTTCATTTTTTCAATTAAGGCCAATGCGATCTTTTCTTGTTCTGGGTTCTGATAAAAAATAACAGACCGATATTGCGTGCCGATGTCGTTACCTTGGCGATTAACTTGTGTAGCGTCGTGAAGGCTAAAATAAAGGATTAATAAGCGTTCAAAATCTACTATTTCATCGTTGAAGGTAATACTGACGACTTCGACATGATTAGTATGACCGGAACAAACATCATTGTAATTAGCTTCCTCTTTATTTCCTCCACAGTATCCAGATATTGCGCTCATTACGCCTTCAACTTGATTAAAAGCTGCTTCGATACACCAAAAGCAACCACCTCCTACTATCATATT